>JALZAJ010000089.1 GCA_030948465.1 Bacteroidota bacterium | reverse complement strand
ATTTTATCATTTGTGATGAAAGCGTTTCTGCGCTTGATGTAAGCGTGCAGGCGCAGGTATTAAATTTATTGAATGAACTGAAAGAAGAATTCGGTTTTACCTGCATTTTCATTTCTCACGATCTCGCTGTTGTACATTATATAAGCAACAGGATAATAGTGATGAATAAGGGAAAGATAGAAGAAAGTGGGACTGCTGATGATATTTTTTTTCATCCGAAATCATTATACACGCAACGTATAATTGACTGTATTCCTAAAGTTGATTTTTAACCGGATATTTCATTATGCTCTAATGTTTTTTACCCCGGTTTTGGATGAGAATAAACTCAAATTCGGGTCTAATAATTTAACGTGGAGTTTGAATGAAAAATATTACCTTCGCAGCCTTAAAAAATCATGCCGTAACATGATAAGTGGCCCGCCGAGGCGGGTACGTATCTCTGTAAAATAACAGTAATGGCATGTGACAATTAACTATAAAATATAATTGCACATGAAACTTAGTCAATTTAAGTTTGACCTTCCCCTAAATCTTATTGCTCAAAATCCTACCAAAAGAAGAGAAGACAGCAGGATGATGGTTATTGAAAGAAAAACAGGTAAGATCGAGAATAAACATTTCAAAGACATCCTGGACTATTTTGATGACAAAGACGTATTTGTAGTAAACAATACAAAAGTATTTCCCGCCCGCATGTATGGGCGCAAAGAGAAGACCGGCGCTAAAATCGAGGTTTTTTTATTAAGAGAATTGCATAAGCAAAACCGCCTGTGGGATGTAATTGTGGATCCGGCAAGAAAAATTCGTGTTGGCAATAAATTATATTTTGGAGAAAGTGACGAGCTGGTAGCGGAAGTAATTGACAACACTACAAGTCGCGGAAGAACTATCCGTTTTTTATGGGATGGCCCTGAAGATGAATTCCGGAAAATGCTTTACCAAATGGGTGAGACGCCCTTGCCGAAATATATTAAACGCAAACCGGATGAAGATGATAAAGAAAGGTTTCAAACGGTATATGCCAAGCATGAGGGTGCTGTAGCCGCTCCTACCGCAGGACTTCATTTTAGCCAGGAACTTATAAAAAGATTGGAAATCAAAGGAATTCGTTTTGCAGAAGTAACCTTGCATACCGGCCTCGGTACATTTCGGCCAATTGAAGTGGAAGATTTGAGCAAGCATAAAATGGATGCTGAATATTACCGAATTGAGGAAGAAGCCTGTAAAATTGTGAACAAAGCAAAAGAAACAGGTAAAAGAATATGCTCTGTTGGCACAACAACCATGCGTGCAATGGAAACTTCATTTACTGCACAAAAGTTTCTAAAGCCTGCTGAAGGATGGACCAATCATTTTATTCATCCGCCTTATACTTTTAATATTGCTGATTCGCTGGTAACTAATTTTCATTTGCCTAAAACCAGTTTGTTGATTATGACCTGCGCATTTGCAGGTTATGATCTTATAATGGAAGCTTATAAAAAAGCTATAAAAGATAAATACCGCTTCTTCAGTTATGGAGATGCAATGCTTATCGTGTAATAAATTTCCTATCAAAATTATAGACTCCTCCTAACCGGGGAGTTTTTTTTACGTATGCTTTCTATTTTTTAAATTAGAGTAAATTATTTGTAATGAGAACCCTCAACCAATGGCTGGATGAATATGGAGAAAGCCACAGAAATGAAACTAATAAACTTATACATTGGCTATGTGTTCCTGCTATATTTTTCTCTATAACCGGGTTACTATATTGTATAAAATTGCCGTTTTACATACAAGAAGATTTACTTTTAAACGTTGCCATTATCATTCTTTTTCTGGCATTTATTATTATCTCACTCTTTCAACATCGCTGGCAATTGGCATGTTTTTATTTGGATCACTTTGCCTCTTCTTATGCTACGCGATTGAAACGTATGCACCGTTTTCTTTGTGGTTGTTTAGTCTTATTTTATTTATTGTTGCGTGGATAGGCCAATTCTACGGGCATAAAGTTGAAGGCAAAAAACCATCATTCATTAAAGACATTCAGTTTTTGCTCATAGGGCCGCTATGGCTTGCGAGTTTCGTTTATAAAAAGATGGGTATAAAATATTGATGCTTTTCTGAACTTTTAGTAACATAATCATCACATTTTTTTAATTCAACAAAGTATAGCATGGTAACATTATAACTGCCTTCTGATTTTTCAATTCTATCTTTGCAAAATGAATACCCTGAAAAATATCAGATCCCTTTCTTTAGAAGAGCTTACTAATTATTTTGAAACCATCGGAGAAAAAAAATTCAGAGCAAAACAAGTGTGGGAGTGGCTTTGGCAAAAACACGCAAAGAACTTTGAAGACATGACCAACCTTAGTAAAGAGTTAAGGCAATCTTTAAGTGACACTTTTTCTTTGCCCGCTATTAATACCGATGCAACTCAATATAGCAATGATGGAACGGTAAAAACGAGATTTAAAACGTTTGACGGACACATGG
Organism: Bacteroidota bacterium; assembly: GCA_030948465.1. Lineage (GTDB taxonomy): Bacteria > Bacteroidota > Bacteroidia > Chitinophagales > Chitinophagaceae > Ginsengibacter. Next base: position 1,834 of record JALZAJ010000089.1, on the reverse strand, counting down.
TTGAAGGCGTTCTTATTCCGGCAGATAGTCGTCAAACAGCCTGTGTATCATCGCAGGTAGGTTGCAGTTTAAGCTGTAAGTTTTGCGCAACAGGATATATGGATAGAAAACGCAATCTTAATTTTGATGAGATATACGACCAGGTGGCTTTACTTAACCAGGTAGCAGAAAAAACTTCCGGGAAAAAATTAAGCAACATTGTTTTTATGGGAATGGGTGAGCCATTGCTTAATTATAAAAATGTGCTGAAAGCGATCGAACGAATTACTGCAAATGATGGAATGGCCATGAGCCCAAAAAGAATTACCGTTTCCACTGCGGGCGTTGCAAAAATGATCAGGCAACTTGGAGATGACGGAGTGAGATTTAATCTCGCCTTATCTCTTCATGCAGCTAATGATAAAAAAAGAAATGAAATAATGCCAATCAATGAAAGTAACAACATTAAAGCATTGATTGAGGCATTGAATTATTTTTATGATAAAACTAAGAATGATATAACCTTTGAATACATTTTATTTAAAGGCGAAAATGATTCAATCCAGGATGCAGATGACCTGATAAAAATTTACAAACAGGTACCGGTTCACCTGGTGAATATAATTGAATACAACCCGATCGACAAAGCCAGCTTTGAAAAACCCGACAAAGATGCTACGCAGAAATTTATGGATTACCTCGCTGCTCATCGCGTAAATGTAAGATTGAGAATTAGCCGCGGGAAAGATATCGATGCCGCCTGCGGGCAGCTTGCCAATAAGGATCTGGAACTCCCGGTTACAAATTAACCCCCTTCTTTAACACTTTATTAAACCTGGAAATTAAACCGGGTTATTGGGCTTGCGTCTATGATAGACAAACAAAATAAAATTACAACATGAAAAAATACTTAATCGCATTATCTGCTTTCACAATTATGACAGCAGCCGCAAATGCACAAACAAAAGAAAATTCCGGCGCTGATAATCAAATGAGATCTCACGAACAAATAAAACATAAAAAAGTGGGACACGGAAAACATCATCATAACATGGGAATGATGTTGAAACAAATAAACTTATCTGACGAACAAAAAGCATCCGCAAAATCAATTCGCACCGATTATCATAATCAACTAAAACAACTGGAGCAGGATAAGGGCATTACCCTTCAGGATTACCAGTCAAAAAAAGCTGCATTACAGCACGAGCAAAGGGAAAAATTTGAGGCCTTGCTTACCCCTGAACAAAAAAGTAAAATGCAGGAAATAAAAAAAGAGGAAATGGCAAAGAGAGAAGAATTGGAACAGAAGAGAATGGACAAAATGAAAGCCAGCTTAAACTTAACTGATGACCAGGTCGCTAAATTACAAAGTGAGCATCAGAATTTCAAAACGCAGGCAAAAGCTATAAGAGAAGACAAATCTTTAACTGTTGATCAGAAAAAAGAACAGTTTATGGACTTGAGGAAACAAATGAAAGAGAATGAAAAAAATATATTTACAGCAGAGCAGTTACAGAAAAGGGAAGAACTAAGAAAAAGCAAAATGAATGAAATGAAAAATAGAAAAACTGAAAGATCATAATAGTATATCTCCGGAAATCTAACATTATTTCCCTCTGAAAATTACAGGCGAATCAGAAATGATTTGCCTGTTTATTTTAATTTACTTTTGCAGGTCATTACTGTTGAAAAAACAGCAAAACATATAACATGAGCCAGCAACCATTCCAAAAATTCATCAATCCAAAAAACAACGCTGCAATAAAGGAAAAACATAAGCAGGACAAAAAAATCGCAAAAAAACAAAAAGCTGCAGCAATAGATGCCCGTTTTGAAGAAAAAAGGGCGTTTC
>JALZAJ010000012.1 GCA_030948465.1 Bacteroidota bacterium | reverse complement strand
GCCATTACTCCAAACATTGCCGAAGCAGAAAGGAAACAGCCTAAAACCGATCCTGGCGTGAAGGCCAGCAATATAAAACTGAAACTTATTCCATTAATAACAGCATAGGCAATGAATAGTGCCAGGAGCGCCGGAGCCGAAAGTCTCCTGTAGCCAAATGACATCAAAAGCACGAAACCCAATGGGGCAAAAATGGTGATCTTTCCCAGGCCAGTAACTCCCGTAGGCGATACGAGGTAACTTAATAATGTTGCGTTTATTGAAAACTGCCACGCAAATAAAGCAGAGACGCCCAGTGCAATAAACATCAGTAAAAATACATTGGCTATAAAGGACCTTGCATTCGCCTGATCTTTAGATTGAGTTAAAATTGTATAATCTGTAATAGAGTTTCTTTTAGTGATATCCATTTTTAATTTTTTTTTGTAAAATTAATAATCATTGGTGAAATAAAATTTTGCCAATGCAATTTTAAGGTATTTATAATAATGTTTTACCTGTTTGAATTATTGTGCGCTTCCGGAACATTACACGGCATCAAACCAAATTTTTTTATGATCGTTCCAGTCGCCATGGTAATTTATGGTAAGTTCTTCGCCTTTTTGAACAGGCCTGACAGTCTTTATTTCTATCATTTCTGTTTCAAAGTCCATAAAATATTCGCAATTACTTTTATAGCTGTGATTATAAATTGATATAAAACCTAACGCAACACAGCATTTAGCCTTATCAGTTCCCCATTCAAAAATGTAGTCGTGCAATAATGTCTTATCGAGATGAAGCCGATCCTGAGCAGTCATTACAATTACCGGCGCTTCTTCAATAAGCGTACCGGCTACGATGGATTCTTTTGTAAATACACCTCTTCCTTTTGAAGGAATTTTTTTAATAAATAAATATTGCTTTATCATGTGATAATAACCTTATAACTAATGTAAAATAAATTAATTTGCGGCAAAATTTGCAGAAGCCCTTTACATGACAGAAGAAGAAATTTCAGTTCAGGAACAATATGAAGAAATTCTTGCAACCGGCGATGAAGCAGTCATCAGTGACTTTCTTAATCAGCAGAACATAAGTGATGTTGCTGAACTGGTAGAAGAAAATGAGGATCACGAACTTGAAATTTTTCTTAGGCTTTCTTTACGCCGGGCGGTAAGCCTTTTTAAAATACTGGAACATTCCACTCAAAAAAGAATTATTAAAAACCTCTCTCCTCATAAGAGTGCGGAGCTTTTAAATGATATGCAGGCCGATGACCGGACCGCTTTTTTAGAAGACCTGCCCAACGAAGTTGTGAGAGAACTGGTAAAGACACTGGAGCCTGAAGAAAGGAAGATCACCTTATCACTTTTAGGCTATCCTGAAAATAGTGTGGGCCGGCTAATGACGCCAGATTATGTGTATGTACATGAATACAATACCGTTGCTGAAGTGCTGGATATTATAAGACATGTGGGAAAAGACACCGAAACTATCGACGTAATATATGTTATAAACGATCATGGTGAATTGCTGGATGACATACGGCTCAGGGAATTTATTTTGGCCCCGCCAGATAGAAAAGTAAGCGACATGATGGACGGCAGATATATAGACCTGAATGTGAACGACGACCAGGAAACAGCCAATGAAGTTTTTAAAATGAATAATCGGGTAGCTCTCCCCGTGGTAGATGATTACAATGTCCTGTTGGGCATTGTTACCATCGATGATGTGCTTTGGGTAACCAACGAGGAATTTAGTGAGGACATACAAAAAATAGGTGGCGCCGAAGCGCTTGACCAGCCTTATCTTGAAACTCCTTTTCTGGGTCTTGTGAAAAAAAGGGTGGGTTGGCTTATTATACTTTTCCTTGGAGAAATGCTTACCGCCACCGCCATGGCGTATTATAATGATGAGCTCGCTAAAGTGATTGTGCTTACTAATTTTATTCCCCTTATTATGAGCAGCGGAGGTAACAGCGGCTCGCAGGCTTCCACGCTTATTATACAGGCAATGGCGCTGGGTGAGGTTGCTTTGGCAGACTGGTGGCGGGTTATGCGACGGGAAATTCTTTCCGGGTTGATGCTCGGATTAATACTGGGGCTTATCGGGTTTATGCGAATCTTTGTTTGGCATACTCTAATGCATTATGGAGTGATCGCTGATATTTATGGCGTAGATTGGTTTCTTATTTCTCTGGCGGTAAGCTTTTCCATAGTGGGCGTCGTTTTGTGGGGATCATTAACCGGCAGTATGCTGCCTATTCTTTTGAAAAAATTGGGAGCGGATCCTGCGTCATCTTCTGCGCCTTTCGTCGCAACCCTGGTAGATGTTACCGGCCTGATTATATTTTTTAATGTAGCTCTTTACTTCTTAAAAGGACATGGCCTCTGATGATGGACAACAGCCAATGACTGACACGATATCAGCTACTTCTTCCGCTTCCTGTTTCCCCTCCCGGCTACACGATTCTTGTTACTTCTGCCATCATTTTCGTTAATTTGTGCTCTTTCCGGTTTTATCATAAAAACAATAATAACCGGATTAAAAAATCGATTATTCTTTTATAAAAAATCAATTAAACTCAAAAGAAATATGTGTGGAATTGTTGGTTATATTGGCCCAAGAGAAGCATACCCCATTATAATTACCGGCCTTAAAAGACAGGAATATCGCGGCTATGACAGTACAGGAGTTGCATTGATAAATGAAGATGGACTTTT
>JALZAJ010000001.1 GCA_030948465.1 Bacteroidota bacterium | reverse complement strand
CGGTTTACTACATCCAATGAGGTTTTTTTGCACGAAGCAAGGCTCATAAAAACCAATAAACCTATTAATGTATATATTTTTACGTGTTTCATTTTATAATTTTTATTTTATTAAAATCCAAGATTTAATCCAACCTGGTAAGACTTTAAGTTTGGAAATGCGAACTGATCAGCGCCTCTTTGAATAGAATTATTAGCTGTGCCATCTGACGTAGCTTCCGGGTCGAAGCCTCTATATTTTGTAAACGTAACAATATTTCTTCCTGATAATACTAATTGCAACCTGTTTACCCCTTTAAATTTTAAGAATTTAGCTGCATCAAATGCTAAAGAGATATTTCTTAATCTAAAGAAAGAAGCATTTTCGAAAAAGAAATCTTTGGTGCCATTGCTTTCCACTGCATCATAATAACTCTTATAAAAGGCGCTAAACGGTAGGGTTACTCCATTAATAGTAACCGGGTTATCGTAGTCCCCATCTAATCCTTCTGAGTAAGCCCATTCTTTTGTTTGATTATAACGTTTACTGCCGTAAAACCAATCCCACTGGAATGAAAGCACTACATAATCTTTATAAGAAAAAGTATTAGTAAAAGACAGGGTAAATTTTGGATCTGTATTTCCGATTGCATATTTGTCTGAAGTAAATTGAACTCTTTTAGTTGCAGTATCGGTTACAATGCCATTTACTATTTCATAATTTCCCTGGTCTGCCTTTGCGATGTACAGGGCTCCGCTGGGATCAACCATATCAAAACTGGTAATGGCTTTATACCCATAAACAGTTCCAAGCCGTTGCCCTTCTTTTAAAACATAGTTAATACTTCCGAACGGCAACAGTATATCCTGTCCATTTCTGATTTTATTGATAGTAGAAATTTCTTTACCGAAAGTGGTTACAAAATTCCAATTAAAATTTTTGCTTGAATATACATTCGCATCTAACAAAAACTGCCATCCATGCGAATTCAAATCAAAGGAATTTGACCTTGTTGAGCTAATTCCTGTTGATTGCGGATCATCTTGTGTGTAAATGGCATTAGCAGTCGAACGCTTCCAATACGTACCGCTGAACTTATTTCCTTTGAACCAATTTCCATTTCCAAGATTAAATTCCAGGTCTGTTCCCAATTCAAGTTCTTTAGAAACTTCTATCTGTAAAGCAGGGTTAGCGGCAACCGATTTTGCAGCCAGCCAGCTTGCATTGTCAAAGCTTCCTTTTCGTAAAGTAATTAATTTATCGAAAACTCCTGGCTGTATGCCGGCTTCTCCGTATGCAGCTCTAAGTTTAAATTCCGGAAATATGTTTTGCAGTGAATTCCAAAATCCTAATTTGGATACTCTTAAATAAGCATCTCCACGCGGAAATTGTTGTTTATAATCCCGTCCTAAAATAGAGGTTTTATCGTTTCTAAAGCCGCCCGATATGCCGCCAATGTCACTAAAATCCAACCGCTCTGTAACATAATATCCGTAAGTAGTGAATTCATATTCATACTCATTTGCATTATTTACAGTTGCCTGGGAACCGTTAACCGGTTCATACTTAGGTAGCCCTACAAAGTTTGCATCTAACCTATAATAATACCTTTTTCTCCAATCGTAGGCAACCTGGCTTGTTGATGTTATAGGAACATTCAAATGAAGGTCTTTCTGGAAATCTACTCTTGCAGTAATAGTTGCCAATGAATTTTGATAAAAATCCCTTGAAAGATTTTTTGCGATACTGCCCGCCAATGACTGCCCGACAAAAGCATTATTTGCTACAGAAGATTTATCGTTTTCCTGGTTGCGGGCGTAGTTTTGGTAATCACTCCTGCTAAGGCTTAAGCCATACTTATAGTCTAATTCAAAAAACCGGGGTAGTTTATAATTTAAATTAATACTTGGAGCCACTTCAGTCCCAATGTCTTTATAACGCTGGAATTGGAAGTAATAATAAGGATTACTCGCATTGGCTCCGGCTCCTCCAAATTTTAAAGTGGAATTACCATCGGGATCTTTGTAAGTAAAATCGGCAAAAGGGTAGGTATAAACCGCGGAACTTATAGGCGCATTTCCGAGATCACTTGTTTTCAAAATAAACTGATTTACAAAACGCAGCTTAAAATTTTTCGCAATCTCAAAGCCGATATTAGAAGTTAAATTAGATCTTTTCAAGGTTCCCTGGATAATGCTTTCCTGGGATGAATTAGAGGCAGATAAAGCATAGTCAAATTTTTCCCTTGCCCCAGACAGTGTGATGCTATTGTTGATCGTTTGAGCATTATGGAACAACTGTTTTATATGATCATAATAATGTACGTTTCCCAGGTAAGGCTTATTATTGGCAGCGAAACCTGTATTTAGCCAGGTTGTTTCTCCCCAAATACCTAAGGAATCATGTGCTAACGGATCTCCGTTATTATCCAATATAATTCCATTCGCATCAGTAATAAATGAATGTTTGTAAGGTTGATGAAAATTCCCCAAATTAAGCGGTTCGTCAAAACTTATTCTTGATGATACATCGATTCTCGTTGCTCCTAATTTCCCTCTTTTAGTAAATATTTGAATAACGCCATTAGCGCCCTGAGCGCCATAGATAGTTGCCGATGCAGCGCCCTGCGCAATTTCTACATGATCGATTGTGTTCAAGTCTAACGATTGCAATGCGAGCGCCCCCATTTCAACACCATCTATCATTATCAATGGGCTTGTGCCTCCCTGTACTGTATTTATGCCTCTCAATAAAATAGACACTTCAGCCCCCGGATTACCGGATGCTGAAGATATGGTAGCTCCCGCAACTTTACCTATTAAAGCCTGGTCTATAGAAGCGCTGGGAGTTGGTGGAAGCTTGTCCGATGAAATAGATTGTACCGAGATGGCTACTTTTCGTTTATCCGTGGCGACCCCCACACCAGTTACAACAATATTTTCAAGAGATTTGGCATCTGCTTTTAAGGCGATCGTTACTGGATTATTTGCCCTTACTTTTACAGTTTGCGTTAAATAGCCAATAGAGCTTACTTCAAGAGTCACCTCATCCCGTAAAGACTTTAATACAAATTTTCCGTCGTCCGAGGCTGTAGTCGATCCTCCGCCTTTCGCTTTAATGGTTGCAAAAGGAATTGCATTGCCTTTTTCATCGGTTATCGATCCGGTTATGTCTCTTGATTGGCTAAATGCCATGATACTTAATAGCATCAGCATAGGGAAAATAGTTAGGAATTTTCTCATGTGTAATTAATTTTTAAAATGAAATGTATGTATTCCCGTACGTAAGCAGAAGTCAATAGTTTAACAGTAAAGCGGTATTGGATATTTGAGTTTAATATCGAAAATTAATTTCCCGTCTGTAATATTTAGTTTAATGTTAATTTTTCCTTAATTAGGATGAGTGGTATAAAAGTAGGACAAATAATTATTCGGAATGCTGCACTAAAAAAAAATTCTTTCACATTCTATCCACCGGATAACTTTGAAATTAAGTCCCTCCTTACTGAAATTTGACTCGTTTAATTTCTTTTTTTGCTCCCTCTTTTAATGAAATATTCATCGGGCACAAAGCTACCCATTCAATGGAAAACCGATCAGCCCAGCATGCGGCGAATATTTGGAATCTGGATACGGGAGGTGGCCATGGAGGCAGGTTGACAATCATGGAAGTCGATACAAAAAAGTATTGGCAATCTGATCCGGTTTTTAATTTGTATTAGGAAATTAAATTTTTCAATAATCTTTATTTATTTCTTCGTTGGTAATTTTTTACGGATAAAATATTTTCTTCTTTATCGAAATACATCCTATCAAAACAAACTCACTTCCCAATCCCAAATATCTCTTTCGCTTTTTCAGTACTTACCTTTTCCGATGTAAAGGTTTTAAAGCGGGGTAATTTAGATGCGGAAAAATCATTGGGTTTATATATGCGAAGCAAAGCCTCAAAATCCCGGTCATCTTCTACGTCACATTGCAGGAAAAGCGAAAGATTAGGAAGATCAAATTGTTTTTTGATGTATAACCAATATTCTTTACTTATTCCATTAGTAAGCATCGCATCAGTAACGTTTTTAATCTCCCGCCAGCTAGCTTTTTCAGGTGCACACATTTGTAATGTTTCAAGGAGTATTTTGTGTACATAAATGATTTCAAAACCATCGGCCGGTGGAATGAACAAAGCAACTTCGCCTGCATCCATTAACTCTTTTACCGCCGGCATTTTTCCAGGCTTTTTATTATTGGTAAGCTTTGAGCTATCTGTCACATTTTTAAAATACCATTCATTAAAACTTACGAGATTGTTTTGTAATTCCTTACCGGATGAAAACTCTACCAGTTCCTTGCCAAAATAGCTGGAAGCTTTATTCCTGAAATCAGTAGCTGTTTTGATTATCTGCTCTCTGTAGGGAGGAAAATGTTTTTGAATACTTTGCTGCGTTTGAAGGTTAAAATTATATATTTCTTCTCCTTTATACGGCGAAGCGAAACAAAGTCCGGATACATAATGATCATTATCCCATTTGGCCAATGTAGTTAACCAATATTCATTCTCATCTGATACCGGCGGATTGGCAAAGCTGCTCTTCAAAACCTTAAATTCCTCCCCGGTAGCAGTATGCAAAAATGTGATGTGTGCGGCACTTTCATTTTGAATATGAAATATACCATACGGCCGAAGCTTCAATGATCTTATTTCTTCCTTTTTGGCTTCAGTACAACGCAGAGCGCCGGTAAAAATTTCAAGTGCTGTGTAGGCTGTTATTACAGAAGGTTGTTCAAATATAAGTCTATCAGTTTCAGCATACATAACAGCGGGAAACATGTCTTTATCGGTGTCTTGCTCATGCAATTCCAAACTGAAATCCTCCATACGCAATATAAACTCAACACCTGTTATGTATCCTTCTAATGCAAACCACATTAATTTGTTTTTGAAATCAATAAAATCTTCATCCGGAACAAGATACTTTTCGTAAAATGGCGTGGTATGTACTTCTTCAATGTCCGCCAGGTAATTATAAATACTTTCGGTTGCCTTACGAAAGAAAGCGCTTTCAAAAAATACAAATTCTTTTTCTTCGTCGCCGTTTACCATCGCTGCATAATTTATATAAAGAAGGTAATGAATGTCTGCGCTTACAATATCGTCAGAAGATTGCTCTTCTTCTTCCAACTCTGGTGCGTCAAAAAAAGGAAGCCTTTTTTTAAAGTATTTTTTATTCAAATCAACCACCGACTGCCAAAAACCAATTTCATTTACCACGTCTTCAAAGTAAGCTGTGATCACATAAGCAAGATCCCTGCAGTTTTCCTCGCCGAGCTCAATATTGTTTTCATGCTCTATTGACAAGTCATCTATTATTGCAAAAAGTTTGCGGCATATTTTCAGGTAAAAAACATCAGCGACCGAATGTATATCATAAGGTTTTCGCTGCATGTACCAGTTAATATTGATGAATTTTTCAATGTTCATGTATGACGATTTTTTCAGTGCTGCCATACTTGTGCAACACCATGCGCAAATATAACAATCTCACTTTCAGAGAGCCGTGAATTGCTTGTATTTTCTTTTCATGATTTAAGTATTTACGTGCTTTCATTTAAGATTTATAAATAAAATTCTACTCATTAAGTCTGCTTGTCTGCTGATCTTTTTCCTTTCACAACTTGCCTGCGACTTTGCAAAAGCGACTGATTTTACCAAGCATAAAAACCAACACCACAATCAACCCCTCTATTACGCGTTGCTCTTACCCGTACCTTTTTCTGCAAACGACTCGCCAATGCTGAAGCCTATAATACAGATACCAACGCTTCGCCCGTCACGCGTTGCCGTTTGATCTGAGGCCCGTTCCATTTGGGGGCTTTAACCTCCTTCCCTTTGGGAATGCTTTAGTAGAAATCTGAACCGGTACAAGGGTTGTGAGGGATGGGCTTAACCTGTGCAGGGGGTATGTGGAGATGGCCCGCTCTACCTCTTTTGGCAGGATTTATGTAAGATCAGGATCAAATAATTTTTATTTATTATGAAAAAAAAGATTTCCGGTTTATTAATAATTACAGCAGCTATTTTTATAACAAGTTGCAGTTCCAGTAAAAACGCAACAAACCTGAAGGCAAGCAATGGCAACCTCGATGGAACATGGACT
>JALZAJ010000550.1 GCA_030948465.1 Bacteroidota bacterium | reverse complement strand
AAAAGCATATTACCTTCTTTAAACTCGCTTAACTGTGCTTTAAAATCGGGGTTAAAATCCTGGAGCCTGTTACGATAATTTTCGGTGGCAGCAAGTGCTTCATATTTTTTTAAAAGCTCAGGGTACGATTGATTGTCTTGTCTCCGGCTACTTTCAGTATTTCTTTTAATGTACTGAAACCAGTCACCAACAGTTACTTTATTGTTATTATTGAAAGAAAACAATATTGATTTTTCATTTAACTTCCCTGCTGTAATTTGTTTACCTCCTAAAGCAAAACTGTCTGTAATCCTCCATAGGTCAGCTTCATTTATCGCTTTGTTTTTTTTATATCCTGTTTTGGTCAAAATATCTTTCACAAATTTTTCTTTCGCTGTTCCGATGCGGCTGTCGTTTAAAACTTCCTGCCTGAGGTTATACAAGAAAGCCTGATCATTGTTAACAGCGGGTATGGGTGACCGTGATATTCGTTTTAGAATGTGATATCCAAATTCAGTTTGAAAAGGCGCTGAAACATCACCGTCTTTTTTTAACGAAAAGGCAATATTTTCAAAGCCTCCATCATACTTAGCTACACCAAACTCCGGCATTACGCCACCGCTCATGTAGGTCATTTTATCATCGCTGTATTTGATGGCCAGTTCACCAAAATCCGCCCCGGCTTTAATTGCCCTATAAACTGAATCTGATAATTGCTTTGCATGATCTCTTAGCAAATTATTTCCTGCAGGAACTGCAAATAAAATCTGGGCGACTTTTATTTTTCCAACAGCCGGTCTTTCTTCTTCGTTTTTAAAAATATGCCATCCCTTTTTTGAACGGTAAGGTTTGCTTACTTCACGGGGCTTTAAATTATAAACCAAATTTTCATACTCGTACGGAAGCGTAAATACCGTGATAAAACCAAGATCATTTCCTTGTACAGGGGCAATTTCTTCTTTTATTTCCGCGAGAATATCTTCATAATCTGTCTTGCCTTTTTTTAGTTCATCGTAGGTTTCATCAATCGCTCTGAAGGCCTTGAGTGTATCTGCCGGAAGCATTTTGTCATTAACGGGAACAAAGAAATGCAGTGTATGAATATCTTTTCTGCTGCGATTATAAGCTTCATCTGTAAGAGCATTTACCTGCGTTTCATCCTTAAGATAGCTGTCTTCTATTTGTGAGCGAAAATTTTGAAGATCCGCCTCAAGAGCGGGAAGCGTGTCAAGCCGCAATTCTTTTGCTGCCTGCACTTTAAGCTTAAATTTTATATACAAATCCAGGTAGTCACGCAAGGCTTGTTCTTTATTGGCGGCTTCCGTTTTGTTTTTATTATACGCTTTCAGGAATTCCTCTTTACTCACGGTATGGCTTCCGTAGGTAAATAAAGATTGAGAAAAAAGGAAAGAGGTAAAAGAGAAAAATGTGATAAGTAAAAACAAATGTTTCATTAAGAGAATAATTTATTTATTTAAGCAGTTGGAAGGAAATAATTGAAGCGCAACATGGAGTGAGGAAAATAGTACCGCATTATATGCATTTCCTTTCCCAGGACAATTTTGAAATTTCAATTCAAGTTCTTTGACCTTATTGATCGACCCTGGCATTTGTTTTTTGGTTATTTACTTTCATTTGCAGCACATCATCCATTTGTTCAATGGTTAATTTTTTGGCTATTATGCGTTTGTCCTTATCAAGCAGATACAAAGTAGGAGTCTGGGTTACATCGTATAACTGTTTGTACGATGGCTTCTTTGCTTCCTCGTTTGCTTTTTTTTGTTCATCAGTCTCATAAACGTTCACCCAGCTTTGCAAATTGTTCTTTTCTATAAATTCCTTCCATTTAGGCTTCTCCTTTGTTTCGGTTAGCACCCCATACATTTTTACGCCTTCGTTTTTCCACTTTGCCCTGTAAAAAGAATCAAGCCTTGGCACTTCATGCTGGCAATGACTGCAGGTGGGGTCCCAAAAACAGACAATAGTATAAACAGATGGCAGGTCATATAAAGGGTGGGCGATCCCGGCTGTATCCACCATCTCAAGATTTGCCGCCTGCTCCCCTATAAGATTTGACATAAGCATGTACGCCCTGCTAGAAATTGTTGTTATTTGCTTTTCATTAAGCCATGAGGAAATTCCTTTAGAATGATATTTTTCAAATAAATGAACAAAAACTGCATCCTGGCCCATATACTTTGGATTAATATATTCATCAGTAAG
>JALZAJ010000541.1 GCA_030948465.1 Bacteroidota bacterium | reverse complement strand
GGCCGATGATAAGCCGGAAAAAAATATCGCACGCAAAATGATGCAGATGGCGATCGATATCAATAAAAATTATTTTGCCAAAATGGAAATGGATCATGATATGGATCATGACATGGATCACATGGATAAAGATCACATGAACAAAGACAGTATGGATAATGATAAAGATCACATGATGAAAAATCACATGGATCATGATATGGCCATGCAAAAGATGGATACTACGGGTATGGGTGATTCCAGGTATATGTTGATGGCGGTTAATTGCTATACCTGCCATCGCGGTGAAGAGCATCCTGATTCTAAACTTCCGCCACGTCCTGAAGGCCCTAAACCACCTCCGCAAAATCCTGCTGACAAAAAATAAAATGCAGGTCTGTAAACATTGTAATTTTGAAGGTGAGAAATTATTGCTCCCATTGCGGTGAATCATTTATGAACCCGCGTAACCTATTCCATCGATTTTGCATGAAGCTGTGCACACATTTACACATGCTGACAAAGGTTTTTTTTACACGTTAAAGAATCTTGCTTTGCATCCCGGTGGTATGCAAAAAAATTATCCTGAAGGGGAAAGAAAAACGAATCAAAAACCATTTTCACTGTTTTTATTTGCGCCAGCATCCCGCCATAGCCCTTACATTATGAAGCTATAAATTTAATAGGAACTTTCAATTCTTCAAACAGTTTGAAGACGCCTGTTGCAATTATAGAGCAGAGGCCATAGAATGTGAGAGTAGAGGCGATGATAGGGTAGAGTCGTTTCGAATTTAGAACGCATTGCATACCAAATTCATCCTGCTCAGAAAGAAAAAAGCAGTATACCGATCTAAGGGCTTTGGCTTTACTAACTTTCTAATATGCGTAAATTGTACCTGGCTTTTCTAATTTATTACGCAATACGTCTCGAATTGAGATGGATACATTACCGGATTATTTGCAAGTGAAAAGTTGTCGGAAAAACATAAGACCTTCGGAAAAGTTTCTAAATCAGTATGCAACCTGGACACAGTTTATTTTACAGCCTCAAGAAGAAACGAAAGATCTGCCACGTTAGGAATTCTCCAAAACTTTGCGCCTGGCGCATTCGCTTGCTTCAATATATTTTCCTATATTTTCTTAACGCCATCGATAGGTAAATTCACATATAGAGTATCCTTGGTCGATTTCACGTTAAGGGAAGTAAAAACAAAAATGATCCATTAAATACTGTTGTGCTTATTGCCAGATAGATTTACTTAATGCCTAATTCCTTTTGAATCTGTTCCAGTGACCGGCCTTTGGTTTCCGGCATCACCCGCCAGATAAAAAAGAAGGCCAGCACCATCATCGCGGCATAAAACATAAAAGAGTAAAAGCCGCCATTAGGAGTGCTTTCTACAATCACCGGAAATGTCAAGGAAATGATCGCTGCCATAATCCAGTGCGTAAAACTGCCCAATGACCCTCCTTGTGAACGCACCGAATTAGGAAAAATTTCTGAAATAAATACCCATATCACAGCACCCTGAGAGAATGCAAAAAAAGCGATGTATCCCAGCAGATATATCAACACATTGGTACCCGTTGTTCCACCGGGACTAAAAGCATGAGCCGTTAAACCGAGAAAAACAATCAGCCCTACACAACCGATCAGTAACAGGGTTTTGCGGCCAAACTTATCAATTACGGATATAGCTAAGAGGGTGAACAAAAGGTTGGCGCCTCCGATATATACCGGTTGCAGGTAAGATTGGGCCTTGGAAAAACCGGCCATTTCAAAAATCCGGGGCGCATAATAAACAATAGTATTGATGCCGGATAGCTGGTTGAACATGGCAAGCAGTACAGCGTATAAAATCGGCTTATTGTATTTGCCACTGAACAAATTTTCTTTTGTACCTTCTTTTGATAAGGCGTGCTCCTCACGAATTAATTCCAATGCATCTCGTTCTCCTGTTCTTATGAAGATAGCTTTTGCCTCTTCATCGCGATTATTGAGTACCAGCCAGCGCGGGCTTTCCGGAATAAAGCGCAGCAGCACCGCAAACAAGACTGCTGGAATCACCATAATGCCCAGCATCCAGCGCCAACTGGAATCGCCCATACCTACGAATAGGAAGTTGGTGAGATAAGCTATAAAAACACCCGTCACAATCATTAACTGAAACGAACCGGCAAGCCGGCCACGAATGTAGGCCGGTGATACTTCCGAGATAAACATAGGGCCTACTACCGATGAAGCTCCGACAGCAACGCCCCCGATAAAGCGAAGAGTAATGAACAGGATCCATAAAGGTGTCAACGCACAACCAATGGCAGAAAGCAGGTACAAAACAGCAATGACGATTAATACTTTTTTGCGGCCGAAACGCTGTGCCGGCACACCTGCCACGATAGAACCGATCACCGTTCCAATCAAGGAGGATGCTACAGTAAAACCGAGCCAGCCGGCACTGAGATTCCATAGCTGTTGAATAGTTTTTTCCGGCGCCGGAGATAACCTCCGTTTCAAAACCAAACAAGAAGCCGCCCAACGCGGCAATAAGGGAGATGCCCACCACATAACGGTTTGTGACTGCTGCATTAGTTAACGAAACATTGTTAATAATTTTATCGGATTCTATATGCATACAATTTGTTTTTAAGTTTCATCAATTAATCAACCGCATTAGTTTTTATACTTGTAATAACTGATCCTTCAACAGATATCGCCGTGATTAAAGTATTTGACGGTGATTTGAAACCTTTGCAATTTTCTAATTCTGATTTGCTTGAACCCGGCCAGATAGCTATTGCTATTGGCAATCCAATGGGTTTGCAACATACGGTTACTGCTGGAGTGGTAAGCGCACTGGGACGTACATTACGGGCAAATAATGGCAGGCTGATCGATGATGTGATACAAACTGATGCAGCCCTTAATCCGGGTAACAGCGGCGGTCCTTTGGTAAACTCTGAATCTAAAGTTATTGGAGTGAATACGGCCGTAATTTCAAATGCGCAATGTTTATGTTTTGCGGTATCATCCAATCTTGCAGCATACGTAGCCGGCCAGTTAATCATTCATGGAAAAGTGAAAAGGGCGCAATTGGGAGTTGCGGCTCAACCGGTAAATCTTACGCCCCGTATGATTGGCGCCAATCAATTAAAAACAAAAACGGGTGTATATGTTTATGAAATTTTACCTGATGCGAATGTGTACAACAATCAAATAAAAGTGAACGATATTATTGTTGAGTTTGAAGGAAAGCCTGTGGCTACTGTTGACAACCTGCATAAATATCTCAATGAAGAAGTAATCGGAAAGAAAGTTTCTTTAAGTGTTTTAAGAGGAGGAAGAAAACAAATGATAACAGTAATTGCCGGCGAATTAAAATAGAAGAGGTTTGGCCTAGCCATCAAACCACGTGAATCCCGTGTTGTAAAAAGGTTGGCCAAGTCCCCTTCAGGAGATTTAGAGGTTGATGTGATTTAATATCACATTGGTAATTTCTTCCGTGTCTCCGGCGAAATGATGACCCCCCGGAAGCACCTCGTGGCTATATCTTTTTAGCGAAATCCGGTTTAAGGCAAGAGGCTCTTCATCACTGCCATCTATAATTACAATGTTGTCGTTGGCAAGCTTATTTAATTCAGTTACGACATCCATGTCTCTTTTTCTATTTCCTCCAAAAATATCAGACCAGTGGATTTCAAAATCGGTGCTTCCCGAAGATGCCATAAGAAAAGATGTCGTTATATTATCGTTTAAATTTTTTGGCAGCCTGTTTAATACGAATGGCAGCACATCGGCGCCAAAAGAATATCCTATTAATACAACCTGCTGGTTTTTTCGGCCGGCAAGTTTTTTGGTCAAATAATTTTTTATGTCCGCTGTTGTTTGGTCCGGTGTCTTTTTGTTGTAGAAGTAGGATTTTGCATTTAACGCAAAAACATCATATCCTTTTTTATTAAGAGATTCACATAATGCCGTTGAGAAGCTATTAAAGCCTCCATCTCCCGAAATATAAAATATTATTGGCTTGTCATGCACCGCCGCCGCCCATTCCTTTATCGGAAAATCTTGTGAAAAAGCTGTAGAGATAAATATAGCGGGCGATAAAAAAAAGGTCATTAGAATTGTTTTTTTGCTCATATAGGTTTCTTAAGGCTGCATTACTTTATTTAAAGCCGCGGGCAATTGCAGCAGGTCATAATCGCTTTCATATACCAGAAATTTGTCTTCCCACAGCGTAGCATATTTTTCTTTAAAATCACGCAGTCCATGATAATGTTTAAATCGTTTTAATTTTTCCCCGGCATATTTTATAATTTGTTCAGCAGGGCTTTGAGGTTCTGTAATTCCGGTCATGGGCACAAGTCCAAGGTTTATATACTGGCATTTATGTTCTTTGGCGTATTCAATAAGCTTAATAATGAGAGCATCCATACAACCGCCGGGCGCTGCTACCGTTTTTCGTATAAGATCATAGGTGCATTCATCGGGCGAATAATCCGGAATGATATTTAAAAATGCGGCAATTTTTCCTTCATTGTCTGCAATAGCAATCACATCCTGCTTAATTATTTCTTTTGGGTCAAACATTCCCTGTGAAAAAATTTGTTCCTCTTTGTCAAACGCTTCCAGCCATTCATCTGAGATTTTTCTAAGGTCTGCCACAAGATCATTTGTAAGAGGAGCTTTATGGATGGCCGTGGTATATCCTTTTTTTTGCAGGCCGTTCAATCCATTACGCAACGACTTTTTATCCTTTCCCTCCAGCTTGAAGTGTTCTACATCTAATATCGCTTCCTGGCCAATGATCATTTTTTGTTTGCGCAGCTTATTAAACCACAAAATACTATTTTCATCAACCCGGTAAAATGCAGTTCTCAATCCCATTTTCTTACATTGTTTATAAAATTCTTCCAGCACTTCCATCTTATGTTCTTCAGCGCACACCGGCTCTTCCAATACAATGGCAAACCCATTGGCGATGCGGTAAGAAACGAAAGCATCATGCAGCTCGGAGAAGAAAAAAAGTTTGTCCCTGTAAGTCTTAAAATAATCAACCGTAGAATTTCCATATTGATTGAGCAAAAACTTTGCCCTTTCCCTGCCTGTTTCCGTTTCGATTTCTATTTTAATAAAAGGTTTAATTATAGTAAATAAAAGAAACCCCCAACTTAAGAATCCAAGCACCCGTATAAGGATTATAAACTGATGGCCAAACGGTGTAAGGGGATGCAATGAATTTTCACCGCCGAGTAAAAAGATCTGCATGGTATAAAGCAGCGACTGCCTCCAGGTAAAGTCTATGCCGAAATGCTTAACGTCGATGAAGTAAAAACTTACATAGCCAAATATCAGTACCGATAAAAAGACAATAGCTATCGATAATATTCCCAATCTTATCCATTTAACACTTCCACGTATTCTGTATTGATTCCGGCTTAGTAATAATAAAATAGCGATGACGCCCGCAAAGGTGGCTTCTTCATAATCGAATGCCTTAGTAAGATTACCTATTAGCGACAACACGGAAAGCAGCAAGGCAAGGCGCCATGCATTTTTTAAACCCTTAAACATAAATGCCGACGTGATGATGAGCGCCACTCCAATAAACAAGACCAATACATTTGACGCATTGATCGCTTCCAGTGGCACAAATTCTCTTATCAGTTTCAATCGTATTCTAAGAGGGGGCGTTACCACCGAAATTATATTTATTAATCCCTGGGCAAAAATGAGCAATGCCGGAACGATCCTTATAAACAATTGCCTTCCTCTCCATGCGAAAGCCAGGATGCCAAAAGCCATTGGCAGCCAAAATTCAAATACACGGTATAAAACAGTTATCGATAATGCCTGAACGGTTGAGTACCCATACATTTCCAATATATATACAATTGAAATTTCCACAGCACCTAATCCACGTAAAAAAGGTGAGGTTATCATTAGCAATACGGAAACCATGTAGGCGATTGCGGCAACCGAAAATGAGGCGGGAAGCCCTAATGCGAGCATCGCAATAAAGAGATGAAACATACCGCTTAATTCAACTCCGGTTGAAAATAAAACGGCGCCTGTATATTTTTTGTTATTAACGTTTGCAGCAAAAAGCTCATCTATAAGCGGGGCGGCACTGGGAATTTTTTTTTCAAGGTAGCTGTATAATTTACCTTTTTCTCTTAAAGACCGGGCGATCCAAATGATGCCGGCTAATATAAATACGACGAGGATCAAACCAATCCAGGCGCTCTTTAAATGCCGGTTGGTGGAAATTGCAAAAAGTATAACAACCGGGAAGCCAACCAGGAACACCGTTAACAATCCGGCAAAAGCGTATAAGCCGCTTGCCTGGTGTATTTGTGTCTTATTAAACCCTCTCTTCCTCAATTGTGAGGGAGTATAGGCCAGGGCACTTACGCCGCCCGCAGGTAAAAAAATGCTTAAGAAATTTCTTTTTAAAAAGAGCTCAATAGCATCGATCCATTTTAATGAAAGGCCGATAGATGCAAAACTACTTACATACATGCCGCTTTGCAGCAATATATAAAGTAGAGTTATGCATAAGCCGGCAATCAGCCAGTTGCCGTTTGCATTTTCAATATTTGGAATTATTTGCTCTAATTCTTTTCGTTCGCTTCGAAAGAAAATAAATGCGAGCATGATCATCAGGGCTGCCAGTATTTCTCTCCAGTAAAGCTTGGGAGAAAATGATCGTATCTTTTTATATAACGGTGGAAAATTCAGATGTTTTTTTGACATAAAGGTATGGAACAAAAGATGTTCTATTATCTCTTTGAAAAGTTTTGCGGAAGATTGGGGTTTTGATGAATTTCAATTTCGAACTAATCGCGAAAATGAGGCTACTAATTTATGGGCTCGATAAGCGATCAGGACAAAAGGCAAGCACATATTTCAGACTTTACGAGAAGTGACCCCGCAGAGACTCGAACTCTGGACCCGCTGATTAAGAGTCAGCTGCTCTACCAACTGAGCTACGAAGTCAAAAAAAAGTGTTGTGTGCTCAAACGGTTACATTTAAGAGCTTCTTTTTTTTGAGATAAAGTGGAAGCAGGTTTATTAGACCCCAAATGAACTGCCACATCCACAAGTTGTACTGGCATTAGGATTATTAAATGTAAATCCTCTTGAATTAAGGCCGCCTTCCCAATGCACTTCCATATCCGCAAGATAAATACTATGGGCGGGGTTTATGATGCAGGGAATTCCCTCTATTTCAAAAATTTCATCTTTATCCGTTTTTGTATCAAAATCAAGAATATACGTCATACCGGAGCACCCTCCGCCCTTCACACCTACACGCAAAAATTTTTCGGTATCAAAACTGGCTTCATTCATCAATCTTTTTATTTCATTTACAGCACCTTCAGTAAAAGTAACCGGTGTTTTATTTATTGTTTCCATAAATTATTTTTATTTAGAAAAAGTACGATCTCTATCAATTTATCGTTAATAATTTCAACAAAATATTAAATGTATTCACCTGCAAATTTACAAACCTTTATTTTGGGATTGATTATTTTTGCCTGAAATTATCATGATGTCTCTATTTGAAACCGTAATGGTCATTCTGATGGGTGTTATTTTTTTAGCAACCATTTGGATGATAACAGAATTCACATCTCTAAAAAAAGAAATAAAAGAGAAAACGGGTATTGACCCTGAGACATTGAAATTGCGGCTGCAGGCTTATGAAAGGCTGGCGCTGCTGGCCGAAAGAATTTCACTTCAAAATTTATTATCACGCACGCCGAATGCCGGTCTTTCTTCACGGCAAATGCAAATTTCTCTTATCGATGCTATAAAGCAGGAATATGATTATAATGTAAGCCAGCAGGTATATGTTTCCACAGAAGTATGGAAAGCAATTAATAATCTTAAAGAACAAAATATTTATGTGGTCAACCAGCTTGCGTCCACCCTTCCTTTTAAAGCTTCCGGCATGGATCTCAATAAACAAATCATTGATTTTTTGATCAATAATCCAAAAGCTTCCCTTCATAATGTAGTGCTGGATGCCTTAAATTTTGAAGCAAAGAAAATTATGTAATTTCTTTGCCGAAATTTAAGACACATTCCATGAAAAAAATTTTTACTGATTCGGGAATAGAAATAAAAAAGCTATACACTCCGGATGACATTTCTTCAAAAACATATTCAGATACCAGGCCAGGAGAATACCCCTTTACCCGCGGCGTACAGGAAGATATGTACCGGGGACGCCTCTGGACTATGCGGCAATATTCAGGTTTCAGTACGGCAGAAGAAAGTAATAAACGCTATCATTACCTTCTTTCGCAGGGCGTAAGCGGGCTGAGCGTCGCTTTTGATCTACCCACGCAGATCGGATACGACAGCGATCATCCGCTATCAGAAGGAGAGGTGGGTAAAGTAGGCGTGGCTATTGATTCCCTCGAAGATATGGAAGCGCTTTTCAAAGATATAAAATTGCAGGACGTTTCTACTTCTATGACCATTAATGCAACCGGGTTTATATTGCTTGCTTTTTATGTGGCGTTAGCAAAAAAACAAAACGCCGGTTTATCACTTCTCCGCGGCACTATTCAAAATGATATATTGAAAGAATATGCTGCCCGGGGTACGTACATCTATCCTCCGAAACCTTCCATGCGCATCATCACGGATATATTTGAATGGTGCAGTAAAGAGCTTCCTAAATGGAATACTATTTCTATTTCGGGCTATCACATACGGGAGGCGGGAAGTACTGCGGTGCAGGAAATTGCCTTTACGCTAAGCAATGGAAAAG
>JALZAJ010000500.1 GCA_030948465.1 Bacteroidota bacterium | reverse complement strand
AAAATAGCCAGCATTAATCCCAAAAACCCTTTTTTATTCATGCTGAAGTTCTAAAACAAAATTAGCCATCACATGATGCGACAGCTAATTTGAAAATTATTTTTACTAATGATTATTCTTCGTCAATTTTTTTCTCCTTTCTCCATCGCCGGTACAGGGTGCTTTTGCACATGTTCAATGGAAGGATGGCTCCCGGCATCTGTATTTCTTAAATGCTTCCAGCTATTGCCATCATAAAGGAAAGCTACAATGAACCAGATAAATAAACTGGCAGGCACTGCTATCGTCATGATCAGATTTCTTATCTCATCACCAAGATGCATAAATATCGATATGATATAAAAAGCTTTTGCCAGGGTAAGAATGCAAACGATCCCTTTAAAAATCAGTACGAGAAATTGATTTGGCTCGGGGCTTTTGTGAATTGTATAAATACTTAAGCCAAGGCTAAGTTCTGCAATGGTGAGAATTAATAAGATCCAAAATGTTTTCCATATTCTTTTTACCTGTTCACGGTCATGTTCGTTTGGTATTAGATGCGTAGTAGTTTCGTAAGACATATAATTTCTTTAAAATTTTTAAATAGATCTGCAGGTTTTATTGTCAATTTTTAAATCAGATAAAAACAAAGAAATACAAATACCCAAACCAGGTCAACAAAGTGCCAGTACAACCCGGCTTTTTCTATCATTTCATAATGTCCTCTTTGTTCAAAATGACCCAGGCGTGTTTTTACCAGCATGATCGCATTAATGACAACGCCGGAGAAAACGTGGAATCCGTGAAAGCCGGTAATACCAAAGAAGTACCCGCCAAATGCGATAGGGCCTGGCGTTGCAACAGGCTGGCCGTTATATTCTACATGCGGTCCCCAGGGATTATGACTCACGGTGGTTCCCCATTGCTGTATTATTCCATCCACTAAAACCTCGTGCCGTCCGGTTATAAGATGTGTCCACTCCCATGCCTGGCAACCCAAAAAAGCAAGGCCTCCGAGAATGGTGAAAAAAAGCCATTTTTCAACTCCTTTGCGATTCATATTATGACCATCATGAACTGCCAGCACCATCGTCACAGAGCTCATGATAAGAATAAACGTCATGAGGCTTACGAAAGCAAGCGGAAGGTTTGTGTGTCCGGCAAAAGGAAATGCATTAAAGACGTGATTCGGATCGGCCCAGGTATTCACACTGAAACGGATCGTTCCGTATGAAATTAAGAAAGCGCCGAATGTGAATGAATCACTCATTAAAAAATACCACATCATCAGCTTGCCGTAGCTAACGTTGAACGGGCTTTTACCGCCGCTCCACAGTTTGGTTTTGGGTTGTGCCAGCGCTGTTTCCATTATTTCTTCGTTAAAAGGTTACTGCAAAAATATATTAATTGTTCTATTATTGAATTGTTTAATTGTTCGGTATTAGCAGCTAACAATTTTCAATTTTCAATTCTCCATTTTCCATTCACTTCACCTTATCATCACTAAAAAAACCAATAAATATATCCATAAAAAATCAACAAAATGCCAATAGGTATTCATAAGATCAATTGGTACAATATTGTAATTTTTGCGTTTTATGCTGAAGGCTCTTATCAATATTACAATCAATGCGATCACGCCGGCCAACACATGTAACGCGTGCAGGCCAACGATGATATACAAAAAAGAAAACGATACATTTCTTGTAAGTGTCAGGCCATTCTCCCACAATTGCCGGAATCCTATATACTGCATGAATACAAATAAAATACCTAAAATAAGAGTTACGAGAAGCCACCTCCTATAGCTTTGCATTTCTCTTTGCCTGAATGCATTTCGGCTAAGCAGTATCGTTATACTGCTAAAAATAATTACTGCCGTGGAATACCAGAAAATACCAGGAAGGTCGAATGTCATCCAGTTAGAAAGATTGCGCTTAATAATGTAGGCGCTCGTAAATCCTGCAAACATCATAACGATGCTGGCCAGTGCAATCCACAAAGTGAATTTGTGCGGATGTATCCTGTTTTTTTGTTCGTTCATCAATGCTATCATAAATTATAAATTCTTATTTTTTATTTCTTTCCACGTACCAGGCACATAAGGAAAAAACTTTGTGGCTGTTGCGACTTTGTGGAACTTGTCTTTTTGTGAGATCATCCTTTATCAAATAACAATGACAAAAACACGATCATAAGATAAAAGTAAGAGCTAAACATCACTCTCCTGGCAGCGTTTACGTCCATCTTAATAAATAATAATACGCTCATAAAAACCATTCCGAGATTGCAACCTAATAAAATATAAAAAGACAATAACCCACTTATATGAAAATAAAATGGCAACATGCCCACCGGTATCATCAGCATAGAATAAATAATGCTTTGAAGCGCCGTAAATTTCGTGGGCCCGCCTGCACCAGGTAATAATTTAAATCCGGCTTTTTCATAATCTTTATGGGCAACCCATGCGATGGCCCAAAAATGTGGAAATTGCCATAAAAATAAAATTCCGAATAAAACCCAGCCTCCTGCGCTAAGTTCATTGGCGCCTGCAGCCCATCCTATAAGGCAGGGTAATGCTCCGGGCAAAGCGCCTACTAAAACGGATATTGAATTTATCTTTTTTAAAGGAGTGTAAACAAAACCATATAAAAACAAGCTTAATAGTGAGAGAACTGCGCTCAATAAATTGAATCCTATCCACATAATTATTATCCCTCCAAGCCCTGCAATTATTGCAAACGTAAACGCTTCGTTTGCTTTCATTCTTCCGGACGCAACCGGCCTTCCCGCTGTACGTTTCATCAATGCATCGGTGTCTTTTTCAACCGCCTGGTTAATGGCATTGGCAGAACCTGTAATGAGCATTCCGCCGATAAATAATAACGCAACAGAAATAAAATCGAATGTAATATTAGGTGCAAGCAGGTAACAAACCACGCAACTAAATACGACCGTGAAGCTTAAGGTGAACTTAATTAATTGAAAATAATCTTTCACCTTGCTTGCCAATGCAAGAGAGGGTGAGTGCGGAATACCTGTTAACACTTTATCCATTAATAAAAAACAATTTTAAAAAAGCCCCGAAAAGTTCAGGGCATTTTTAGTAAAAAATATTTAAAATAAATCCTTTGTTAAAACCCTTTATCAATGCCTGCTTTCTGATTCGCCGACCGGCTCCGTCTGCGGAATAAAGTCTCTGCCATCCTTACCGTAATCATACGCCCAGCGGTGTACTTCCGGAATTTCTCCGGGCCAGTTTCCGTGGCCCGGATGAATGGGAGTTGTCCATTCCAGTGTGTTTGAGCCCCATGGATTTTGTGTAGTAACTTTTCTTCCTTTAAATATTGAGTAAAAGAAATTAAGCACAAATAAAATCTGGGTAGCGAAAACTATTAAGGCAACAACACTTATAAATTCATTAAGACCGCCAAACATTTTAAATGATTCCCAGTTACTGAAGTCATAGTAACGGCGTGGCATACCCGCTAAACCTTCATAGTGCATCGGCCAGAAAATAAGATAAGCTCCAATGAAGGTTATCCAGAAATGAATGTATCCAAGTGTATTATTCAGGTACTTGCCAAACATTTTAGGGAACCAATGATAAATACCTGCAAACATTCCAAACATAGAAGCCACGCCCATAACAATATGAAAGTGGGCTACCACAAAATAAGTATCGTGCAGGTGAATATCGAGAGAAGAATTTCCAAGAAAAATACCTGTTAACCCCCCGGAAATAAACAAGCTTACAAAACCGATTGAAAAAAGCATCCCTGGTGTAAAGCGAAGGTTTCCCTTCCATAACGTAGTAAGCCAGTTAAATACTTTAATAGCAGATGGCACCGCAATAAGTAAAGTTAAGAGCACAAAGAATGATCCCAGGAAGGGATTCAAGCCTGTAACGAACATGTGATGAGCCCAAACCATAAAGGAAAGGGAAGCTATTGCAAATAAAGAACCCACCATTGCCATGTATCCAAAGATCGGTTTGCGGGCGTTGGTTGACATTACTTCGGAAGTGATACCCATCGCGGGCAGTAATATTATATATACTTCCGGATGCCCGAGAAACCAAAATAAGTGCTGAAATAAAATGGGGCTTCCACCTTCATTAGGCAATATTTTTCCCGCTATAACTATATCACTCAGGAAAAAACTAGTCCCAAGGTTGCGATCAAATAATAATAATATTGCTCCCGATAATAAGACAGGAAATGACAATACTCCCAGAACTGCTGTAAAGAATAAAGCCCAGATGGTGAGCGGTATCCTTGTCATGCTCATTCCTTTGGTACGCATATTTAAAATAGTAGAAATATAGTTCAGGCCTGCAAGGAGCTGTGAAACTATAAATAACGCCATACTTACCAGCCAGAGATCCATACCAATTTTAGAACCGTCCGAAGCTTCACCCAGCGCGCTTAATGGTGGATATATAGTCCATCCGCCACTTGCAGGCCCGGTTTGCACAAACAAAGAAGACATCATTACAATAGAGGCTGAAAAGAAGAACCAGTAGGAAAGCATATTCAAAAAAGGAGATGCCATGTCTCTCGCCCCCACCTGGAGGGGAATAAGGAAATTGGCAAATGTGCCGCTCAGGCCCGCAGTAAGTACAAAAAATACTAAGATAGTTCCATGCATGGTAACCAGCGAGTAATAAAATTCCTGGTCAAGCTTTCCGCCTCTTGCCCAATGCCCAAGAAGATCTTCAAGAAATGGGAATGTCTGGT
>JALZAJ010000493.1 GCA_030948465.1 Bacteroidota bacterium | reverse complement strand
CCCCATCTTCACTCACCTGCAAAAAAGTATTCATCGCAAATAGTTTACTGATGTCTTTAGGATCGCAAAATATTTCCTGGTAGTAATTTCCTGAAGTAAAATAGCCACTTCTTTTTTCCCAACTGGCTCCACGATCAGTAGACGCATATAATCCTCCTTTATCATCTGAAGCTTCAACCATAGCAAAAATATAGTCAGGGTTAACAGGGCTTACAGCAAGAGCAATTCTTCCGAGATCAATATTCTCTGGCAAGCCCTTCATGATTTTATTCCATGTTGCGCCGCCATCGGTGCTTTTATAAACGGCGCTCTCCGGCCCACCGCCTATGTAGGTAAATACTTTACGCTGCCTCTGGTGAGCAGCTGCATACAATACCTCGCTGTTCCGCGGATCCATGTGAATTTCATTGAAGCCTGTATTCTCGCTTACCGTTAACACCTCTTTCCATGTTTTACCTCCGTTGATAGTTTTATAGATTCCTCGTTCACCACCGCTGTTCCAAAGCGGCCCATATGCTGCAACAAAAACAATATCAGAATTATTTGGATCAACTACGATCATTCCAATATGTTCTGATTTGGTAAGGCCCATATTCTTCCAGCTTTTTCCGCCATCCTCGCTCTTATAAACTCCGTCGCCATAACCGGCTACCCGCTGGTTATTATTCTCTCCACTGCCTACCCATACTACGTTTGAGTTGTTTGGATCAATAGTAACGCAGCCTATTGAAAAAGAAACCTGGCCGTCAAATATTGGAAAAAATGTGACGCCTGCATTTTCCGTTTTCCAAACACCTCCAGATGCTGAAGCAACATAATATTCTGAATTATTTTTTGGGTTGACAGCAAGATCTACAATACGTCCAGATGTAAGCGCCGGGCCTATGCTTCTAAACGAAAGCCCGCTGAAAGTGGCGGATTGCATTGGATCTTTATTCTCCACTTTTGAAGTATCTGTTTGTTTCTTTTTTTGTGAATAGGAAACCGGTGTAACAAAGAATAATAAAGAAGCAAGAAGGAGGGAAGCTAAAATTTTCATAATCAGTTTTTTTACGTGATGGATTTTTAAATGTATGAAATGATATTTTATTTCTAAAAAAATAACATCGAACCTTCGCCGGATTTTTAATAAAAATTGAAAGGCAGTTTATAAAACTTACTGATAAATTAGCTGCATCAGAGTAACAACCAAAACAACGTTTCCATTTATCCTTTACTAAATTTGTTTATCGCTTTATGCGTATAATTTAAAAATTAAATAATGAATATGTCAGCCGATAGTGAAATGCACAACTTTAGAAAAGATTACCGTCTTCAATCTTTATTAGAAAAAGATGTGATCAGAAATCCCATCCATCAATTTGAAAAATGGTGGACGCAAGCCTTAGAAAGTAATATTATCGAATCCAATGCGATGACGCTTGCTACCTGCAATGCGGAAGGAAAGCCGTCAGCAAGAATTGTGCTATTAAAAGGAATAAGAGACAATGGGTTTCTTTTTTTTACAAATTATGATAGCCGCAAAGGGAAAGAAATGGGTAAAAACAAATTTGTTTCATTAGTATTTTTCTGGAAAGAATTAGAGCGGCAAGTAAGAATAGAAGGTGTAGTAGAAAAAATAAGTCCAAAAGAAAGTGATGCTTATTTCGCTAAGAGGCCCCGAGAGAGCCGCATTGGAGCATGGAGTTCTCCGCAAAGCAGCGTGATTGCGAATCGTGAAATACTTGAGCAAAATGCTTCTCATTACAACAAACAATTCGACACAGAAAATATACCACGGCCCGAAAACTGGGGCGGATATATTGTGCATCCAAACGTTATGGAATTTTGGCAGGGGCGGCCAGGAAGGCTTCATGACCGCTTACGATATTCTATAGATGAAAAAGGAATCTGGAAGATAGAAAGGCTGGCGCCTTAGTTTCAGCTTGATTTTTTTGCTGCAACTTTTTCGGTTTTTTCTTTTATAGCTTTATCAGCCTTTACAGGATTTGCGGGCCTTGACTTGCCAAATGACCCTTTGAAAATTTTTCCTTTTTTAGTTTTTTTATCACCACGTCCCATTTATATTTTTTATTTAATGTGAATATTTAAAATTTAATTTCTTATTGCAAGAGCAGAATAAAAAAAGCAAGATACATAAATGCATCTTGCCTTCTTAAAAATTTAATCAACCTCAAATTTTCGATGAGAGTTCTTTTCCTGCTTTAAACTTTGCTACCTTCTTAGCTTTAATTTTAATAACAGCGCCTGTTTGCGGATTGCGGCCATTCCTGGCTGCTCTTTTGCTCACAGAAAAAGTACCAAATCCTACGAGGGTA
>JALZAJ010000443.1 GCA_030948465.1 Bacteroidota bacterium | reverse complement strand
AAAACTTCTGCAGGTAATAGAAAGATTGTAACCTTTATCCTGTTCAAAGCTACATGATCCGTACTAAAAAAAATATCAAAAAAATATTCAAGTACATTATTGCGCCGGTTCTCGGCGCATGGCTTTTTTATTCATTGTATAAACAAATAAAAGAGCAGCCGGATCTTCAGCAATCTATTGATCTTATAAGGCACGCGCCTTTTGGCACCCAGGCATGGAAATTCTGGATCGTGATAGGATTGGTATTTGTGAACTGGGGATTTGAGGCTAAAAAATGGCAGATGCTCTTGCGTCCGGTGGAGTCAATAAATTTTTTTACAGCTTACCGCTCGGTACTCAGCGGCGTTACACTTTCGATAAACACACCCAACAGAATGGGTGAATACGGTGGCCGTATTTTATACATAAGTGAAGGCAACCGGATCAAGGCAATATCATTGTCGATCGCAGGAAGTATAAGCCAGCTTATCATCACGTTGCTCCTCGGCTGTTGCGGCATGTTATATCTTATTTATTTTCAAAAAACCGCGTTAGTTCCGGTAATTGGTCTTTCGGTTTTCTGGCTTAAAACGTTATTATTTTTATCGGCATGTGTTGTTTCAATTTTAGTATTATTTTATTTCCGGTTGTCATGGCTTATTAAGCTTATTGAAAAAATTCCTTCAGCGGCAAAGTATATTCAATACATAAATGTGTTGGAAGCCTTTACTCCCAATTTATTGTTAAGGTTACTTTTTCTTTCCTTCTTTCGGTATCTTGTTTTCGTCATTCAGTATATATTACTGCTGCAGGTATTACACGTGGAAATTTTATGGTTAAGCGCTTTCTGGATTATCAGCATACTTTTTTTAGTATTAGCCATCGTGCCTTCTTTTGCCATTGCAGATTTAGGAATAAGAGGAAAATTCAGCACAGAACTTTTAAGCTTTTACAGTAGCAATACCGTGGGTATAATCGGTACAACGTTTGGTATATGGTTCATTAACTTATTTATTCCGGCAGTTTTGGGAAGCCTGTTTATATTAAGCATAAAAATTTTTAAAGACAAATAGCATACAGTTTGAAAACACTTACGACGATTTTAATTTTACTTTTTGCATGTACGACCAAAGGAGGTGATGAATTCTGCGGTGTGAGAAACAACGCTTTTAATGCCGGTGAAGAAGTTACTATGAAAGTGTATTATACTACTTTGGGAATGTATGTGGGAGCGGGCGAAGCAAGATTTACAACTAACCTGGAAAAGTACAACGGCCGGATAGTGTATCACTGCATTGGCACCGGAAGTTCCTATTCCTTTTTTGATAATTTTTATAAGGTACGCGATAAATATGAATCATATATTGACACAACCACTATGCTTCCCATAAAATTTGTGAGAAACGTGGATGAAGGCGGGTATAAAATTTATAACAACGTAACGTTTAATCACAACGCAGGTACGGCGGTGAGCACTAACGGGGTTTTTAAAATTACTTCCTGTATCCAGGATGTAATAAGTTCTACCTACTATGCCCGAAATATAAATTTCAGTAAATACAAGCCGGGAGATAAAATTCCTTTCGATATGTTCTTAGACGATGAAATATATCATTTATACTTACGCTATGAAGGGAAAGAAAATGTAAAAACAAAATATGGAAAATTTAGGGCGATAAAATTTAAGCCTTTACTTATCAAAGGAACCATTTTTGAAGGTGGTGAAAAGATGAATGTATGGGTGAGTGATGATGCCAATCATTTACTTCTTCGTGCCGAAAGCCCCATTTCTGTGGGAACTATTAAAGTGGATATGATGGGATATAAAAACCTTCGTTACCCCCTTACGTCTTTAATAAGTTTCCGGTAAAGCCTATCCCCAACCCATTCCCGAAAGGAAGGGAACTAAATTATTAGCAACTCTAACTTTTCAGAGAATAGACTAATCCGTCAATTTTGTTACACTTTCGGAAGGGCAAACGGTCTTTCAAATGTCAGCCAATAAAAAACTTTCTTTACTTCGTACACCCTTTTCAGTTAGTTGCAGGCTGCAGCATTCGATCTCCGGGTCGTGCTCGAAAAATAAAATGTAATCCTCTTTCTGAGCTTCTGAAAGAAATAACTTTTTTTCTCTGAGTGTTTCAAGAGGGCGTGTATCATAAGCCATGATATACGGCACCGGAATATGCGCAACAGAAGGAAGCAGGTCTGCCATAAAAATGATGGTTTTCCCTTTATACTTTATTTGCGGAAGCATCATTGATTCCGTGTGGCCTTTTACAAAACGTATTTTTATATTTTCAGTGAATTCGAGGCCTTCTTTTATTTCAATAAATTTTAGTTTTCCGCTTTCTTTTATGGGTAATATATTTTCTTTCAAAAAACTTGCTTTTTCCCTGTCGTTTGGATTGGTAGCCCATTCCCAATGTTTTTCATTACTCCAGTAAGTGGCATTTTTAAAAGCGGGAACCAATTTGTTTCCGGACTTTTCAATAGAACCCCCGCAATGATCAAAATGAAGATGAGTTAAGAAAACGTCAGTGA
>JALZAJ010000348.1 GCA_030948465.1 Bacteroidota bacterium | reverse complement strand
CTGTATGCCGGGGCCATTCCCAATTATCCGTATCGCCTCCAAATTTTCCAACACTCTCAGGCGGCGCACCTACCAGGCGAATATCTTTGTAAACTTTATAAACATACATGATGTATTGATTCCCCTTGAACATGCTATACACCCGTCCCATTACTGAGTTGGCTGTATCAAGAACTTTATCTGTGATTTGTTGATACACGTCTGAAAGCTTGTTAGCTCTGTCTGCGGCATTCAATCCTTTTAAACCGTTTTCCACCTGGCTGGTTACATCTTCAATTCGTTCTAAAAAAGTTATAGTCAGGTCAGATTTAATTTCCTGGTCTTTTGAATAGGCATAAAATCCATCTTTAAGATAATTATGCCCGACAGTGCTTGCATCGGTTATTGCACTATAACCGCAATGATGATTTGTAAATATCAATCCCTGGTTACTCACAATTTCGCCGGTGCAGCCACCGCCAAAAATAATAACTGCATCTTTTATGGAAGGTTTATTAATGCTGTACAATTGTTCTTTGCTAAGCTTAAGGCCGTGCTTTACCATGTCGTCATACACTTGCTGGCCAAGCAGCATGGGAAGCCACATACCTTCATCGGCGCTGGCTTTAAATAAGGAAAAGAACAGAACTAAAGTAATTAGAATTTTCTTCATTCGATAAATTTTTAGTGATAAAGGAGATTAAATATATAGGACAATATACGGGCGAAATTGAATAACCCAGGGTACGTTATTGTTATAAATTTTAAAAAAATAAGAGCAACCTAACCTGTATGCGCAGCCGCATCTTCATGTATTAAGACGAATGCTTCAATCACTTTATAATTTTCCAAAAAAATAAAACGCAAAGAGTTTTTTGCACTTCGCAGTAAAATATTTTTAATAATCAATTACCTGCTCTTCCATCCTCTCAGGAATTTTTCTAAATTCATATTGTTGATTACGTAACTGAGGTTCGAAACCCGCCTCTCTTATGGCATGCTGTATTCCATTACTGGTAAAGCGGTGAGGTGCCCCGGCTGCGCTCACCACATTTTCCTCGATCATGATACTGCCAAAATCGTTTGCACCGGCGTGCAGACAAAGTTGTGCAACCTGCTTTCCCACGGTAAGCCAGCTAGCCTGAATGTTTTTGATATTGGGCAGCATGATCCGGCTCATGGCAATCATTCTTATATATTCTTCCGGGGTAGTAAGGTTGTGGACACCTCTTATTTTTGCAAGCAACGTATCCACATCCTGGAATGTCCAGGGAATGAATGCTATAAATCCTTTTGCATCTTTTGGCTTTTTAGCCTGAACTTCTCTTATTTTAACCAGGTGTTCAAACCTTTCCTGTATTGTTTCCACATGCCCGAACATCATAGTTGCGGAAGTGGTAATATTAAGTTTATGCGCTTCGGTCATTATATCGAGCCACTCCTGTGTACCGCATTTCCCTTTGCTTATAAGGCGTCTAACCCTATCAGTTAGTATCTCGGCTCCGGGACCCGGCAGTGAATCCATACCTGCTTCTTTCAAAGCGATAAGAACTTTCCGGTGAGTCGATCTTTCCAGCTTGGTAATGTGAGCTACTTCCGGTGGGCCGAGTGCGTGCAATTTCAGCGTAGGGTATAATTTCTTCAATTCTTTGAATAGATCCACGTAATACGAAAGCCCAAGGCCCGGATGATGGCCGCCCTGCAGTAATAATTGTTCGCCGCCATAGCGAAAAGTTTCGTCTATTTTCCTCTTATAAGTTTCGATGTCGGTGATGTAGGCATCCTTGTGGCCGGGTATTCTATAGAAATTACAAAACTTACAGTTCGCGATACATACATTGGTCGTATTTACATTGCGGTCTATTATCCAGGTAACTTTATTATAAGGCACCTGTATTTTGCGAAGGCTGTCTGCAACCAGCATTAATTCGGATAAAGCAGCATTGTCAAACAAAAACATGCCTTCCTCAACGGAAAGGAAATCCATTGACATAGCCTTTTTAAAAAGCTGCGAAATATTCATATTCATTTTCTGTTTAAATTACGAGATGCGATTGCCGTTTGTAAAATCCTCTGCAAAAGTACAGTCATATAACTTAAATTTCAGTTTTAGTAAATGATTCGATTTTTATTTTACATAGCATTCATCCTCTGTCAACTGGTATCTCAGGCCCAGGAAGAAAAAATTGAAAAAGATGCACAACTTATTGGCACCCTTCCGTTCAGGCAGTTAAGCGGGGGCGTGATTCTTTTGCAGGCGAAGTTTGATCAGATCGGGCAACCTCTCAATTTTATTTTAGACACCGGCAGCGGTGGTATTTCTCTTGACTCAGCAACAACTGCAGAATTTAAAATTCCTCATGTTCCTTCCGGAAGAACAATAAACGGTATTGCGGGTATAAGAGAAGTGGATGTTTCAAGAAATAATGCGCTCACTTTCCCGGGATTCAAAGTGGATAGCCTGGATTTTTACATAAACGATTATGAAATTTTAAGCAGCGTTTATGGGGAAAAAATTGACGGGATTATCGGCTATAGCTTTTTAAGCCGTTACATTGTAAAAATAAATTTTGACAGTCTGCATATCGAAGTGTTTAAGCCGGGTAAAATTAATTATCCCCGGGCCGGAATCCTTTTGCATCCACTTTTTACCGCATTGCCCATTCAGCCACTTTTAATAAAAGATAGCCGGTCCGTCAATGCTAATTTTTACCTCGATACCGGTGCAGGTTTGTGCTTTCTAATGAGTAAACAGTTTGTGGAAGACAGCTCCATTTTAATGAAAAGAAGAAGGCCTATAGCGGTGCAGGTGCAGGGCCTTGGAGGAAAAAAGGAAATGCTGCTTACCATAATTAAGCAGGTGCAGATAGGTCCTTATAGATTTAGAAAAGTGCCTGCAAACATTTTGGATGATGAATTCAATGCGACCTCTTATCCTTTTTTAGGAGGGCTTATTGGCAATGACATTTTACGCCGGTTCAACATTATATTAAACTATCCAAAACGTGAAATCCACATAGTTCCAAACAGCCATTTCAATGAGGAATTTGATTATTCCTATACCGGGATGAATATGTATTCTGAAGATGGAGTAATTGTGGCGGACGATGTAATTGAAGGGTCGCCCGCCGACAGAGGAGGTTTAAAAAAGGGCGATGTAATTGTAGCCGTAAATGCAAACTTCAGCAACAATATTAATGTGTATAGAAATCTTATGCAGGTAGTGGGCGAAAAAATCACCTTACTTATTACCCGTAAAGACACTCCTGTTATACTTACATTTAAAGTAGGCCGCATATTTTAGAATTCTTTTCTAATTCTTTTTTGGGAAAATGAATTGGTTTGGCTCAAATTTGCAGCCATGATTAATTTTGAAAGATTTGTTTTAGACAATGGTTTACGGGTAATCGTTCATGTAGATAAGACCACTCCTATGGCCGTGCTTGATGTAATGTATGATGTAGGTGCAAGAGATGAAGACATGGACAGGACAGGGTTTGCGCATTTGTTTGAACATTTGATGTTTGGGGGAAGCATTCATGTTCCCGCTTATGATGAACAACTGCAGATGGCTGGTGGCGATAATAACGCTTATACTACTAATGACCTTACTAATTATTACATTCAACTTCCGGCAGAAAACCTGGAAACCGCTTTCTGGCTGGAAAGTGACCGGATGCTTTCACTGGCTTTTGATGAAAATTCTCTCGAAGTACAACGGAAAGTGGTGTGCGAGGAATTTAAAGAACACTATATTAATAAGCCGTATGGCGATGTGTGGCATAAGATGCGGGAGTTGGCATATAAAGTTCATCCCTACAAATGGATGACTATCGGCAGGAAATTAAGTCATGTTGAAAACGCACAATTGCAGGATGTAAAAGATTTCTTTTTCA
>JALZAJ010000334.1 GCA_030948465.1 Bacteroidota bacterium | reverse complement strand
CTTCAATAAAGTCTCAGCAAAAGATGTAAAAAATGTTGAAAAAATGATTAATAACAGACCCGTTAGAAAGTTTAATTATCAAACTCCTAATGAGGTACATTTACTAAAAGCAAAAGTTGCACTTATTGCTTGAACACAGCAAAATATAAATGGAAGCTATCAATTTGAGAGAAAAATTTAGTCTTTTTAGTGATCACTGGAGTCCGAAGATCATTGGGGAATTGAATGGACAGCAAATTAAATTAGCCAAAGTAAAAGGAGAATTTATATGGCACAACCATAAGGAGGAAGACGAACTTTTTTTTATTGTGAAAGGAAAACTTAAAATTGAATTTGCAGAAAAAACGATCGAATTAAACGAAGGTGAAATGCTTATTGTTCCCAGGGGCGTTGAGCATCGCCCCATTGCTGAAGAAGAGGTTTTATTAATGCTGTTTGAACCGTCGAATACCAAACATACGGGAGATATAAAGCATGAACTAACCGTTGAAAATTATGAAAGGATATAGAAGGGATTTAAAAGCGCAGCAGCATTATCTTATTGAATAATTTCTTAGTTATTTCTCTTTTGCTTTCATCGAAAAAGGACGGTAAAACTCTATAATCTTTTTTAAGATCTTCTCTGTTAAAGTGTTGCTTATTTACGAACTTCTCCGCCGGTATTTCCAAAAATTTAGCCTGGTTTTATTTCTTTTATAATAGCAGCCACCTCTTTCAGCAATAACGGAAAAGCCGGTTCAGGCATTCCGCCATGGTCAAAACCCTGCAGTTCATAAAGTGCAGTGCGCTTGTGGCCTGCAAGCTTCATCATGCGCAGGAGATAAGCGTTTTCTTCATAACGGCCATATAATTCCATTTCACGATCGCCGGTAATAAGAAGCATGGGCGGCGCATCGGCCCTCACAAAATAAAGAGGAGCATATTCATCTATCACCGGTTGTGTTTCTTTGATACCTCTTTCTTTACGCACGGTAAAATGTGTAATGGCCTGCCCGCTGAATGGAATTAAGGCAGCGATACTGTTTGCATCAATATGGTATTTTGCTAAATATTTTTTATCGAGCGTGATCATCATCCCCAAATAACCGCCCGCAGAATGACCTGAAATAAAAATTAATTTATTACTGCCGCCGTAATTGCTGATGTGATTAAAAACCCATGCTGCAGACGCTGCTGCATCTTCAATATAGGCAGGCGCAGTTGCTTTTGGGGAAAGCCTGTATTGAACGCCGACTATTGCGTAACCTTTATCCATTAATTGTTGGGGCACTTCTTTATCGCCAGCCGTAAGGCCGCCGCCATGAAACCAAATAATCGTTGCAAAATTATTTATCCCCTTTGGGTAATAAATATCTAACCTGCATTGAGACGCTATGTAAGCATCTTTTTTATTAATGGAATCTGCATAATAAGGTATGTTCTTTTCAGTAACATATTGCTGTTGTGCGTTTGCAGTGAATGCGATTACAAGCAACAAAAAGGAAATAAATTTTTTCATATAATTATTTTTTAAAACGGACTATTGATTTTTTGTTACCCGAACCCAGTCAACTAAAATTTTAATTTTATTTTCTTTTATCAGGTTCACCGTAGCTGTTGGAACTCCCGGATAGGGCTCTTTTATTTTATTGACCCCGCCGGGATAACTACCGCCGATCGCAAAATTCAGGATCAGGTATTTCGGGTTATCAAACGCCCATTTCCCATATTCCTCAATCATCATTTTTGTAACGGTATAAAAAGTTCGTCCATCTATTTTGAAGACAATCGTTTCCGGCGACCAGTCAACCGAATACACATGCCAGTTAGTTACCGGATCAATCATCATAGATGAATCGCGTTTTACAAAAGGCGTATTTCCTGAATAGCCTGGACCATGTATTGCAGCATTTACCCATTCACTTTCTCCCACAAATTCCATGATATCTATCTCGCCGGTCTGCGGCCAATTTCCAGTACCTAATAACCACCACGCAGGCCACAACCCTTTACCCTCCGTCATTTTTATGCGTGC
The DNA here is from genome assembly GCA_030948465.1 of Bacteroidota bacterium. Lineage (GTDB taxonomy): Bacteria > Bacteroidota > Bacteroidia > Chitinophagales > Chitinophagaceae > Ginsengibacter. The sequence continues at coordinate 14,147 of JALZAJ010000334.1, read as the reverse complement.
GGCAGCGGTGCCATAAGTAAATTCAAGTTTATCTTTTGTGTTAAGCCGGCCCGAAATGAAATCGAATTTTTTTCCGTCATTTGTTACAAAGCCAGGTGAATAGTGCGGCTGCAAAACAAGCGCTCCATTTTTCGCACCTTCAGCTTCTTTTCCTTTAACCATGTATATCACAGCCGGTGAATCGATATAAGCCTGCTGCTCATTGTTAAAGACATTACCCGTACCTACAACATTCCATTTTGAACGATCGATGGATGGCCCGGAGAAGTCGTCGAAGAAAATTGTTTGGGCGACATTTGAAGCGCCCGCAGTTTTTTTTGAGTGAGCACATTGTGTGAACATAAAAATAAAACCAAGAGCAGCAATGTTAGAGCGATGGAATAGTTTAAAGTATTTCATTTTATTTAGTTGGATGTTCTACGCAGGAAGGATATGGCTTTCAAAATGCAAAGTAAATGGATTAATGACAATAGCTTATACAGAAAATTTCATCAGCTTTAGCAATCCAGGAAGCTACGCTGTGTATGCGTGGGTAGTGCCGCTTTGTTGTACGCATACCTTTTATCTGTCACGCTGTGTAAACCTAAAGTGTCTTGTTTGCCCGGTCTAAACAATGTTTCCCGTGCGTTGAATATTTTGTTTCATTCAAGAGCTACGCATTGAAATCCGTTTGAATTTATGAGTGCAATAATTTTTTCATTGCAAATATCTTTCCCCTGCACCCGTAAAATTTTATCGCAATCATCTAAGTCAAAATTATTTTTGAATGATGGAAATGTTTTTGACAAAATTGTTAACACCATTTTTGCTTCCTTCTGTTTTAGAATATTTGTTTTGAAAACTTCCACCATCTTTTAAGATATTTCAATCTATGCAATTATTCGTGCCTTCCCGAGATAGTAATAATAGGAGAGAAATAAAAAGGTAACAGGAAGCAACATGAAAGATATTTGGGGCATCAATCCGTCATGAGCAATCATAGAATATGTTGCACCTATTAAATCAAATGCTAAACCTGCATAAGCCCATTCTTTTATTCTTTTAAAGCCAGGAATAAGTATTGCAATAATCCCTAACAATTTTGCTACGCCTAAAAAGGGAACAAAATATTTTGGAAAACCTAAACCTCCAATCATTGTTACTTCATCAGGAACAACAAATATTTCAGCGATAGCAGATAATAGCATGAATGCTGAAAACAATCCTGTTACAATCCAATAAATTGTTTTTGTTTTTTTCATTTTGCGTAATTTTATTTTTCGGTATAGTTTATCATCCAGTTAATTCCAAACTTGTCTGAAAATTCACCGAAGTATGCGCCAAAAAACATATCCTTTAAAGGCATTGTAATGTTTCCGCCATTTGAAAGTTCGTCAAAAATTCGTTTAGCTTCTTCTCTTGTTTCGGGCTCAATGCAGATGTGCATATTGTTTCCCTGGGTAAGCGTAAAGCCCATTTCTTTTGGCGCATCGGTCGCCATTAAAATGTGATTTCCTGTTATGGGCAATTCAACATGTAAAATCATTTTCTTTACTTCGTCTGCTATTGGCGGGTGTCCTGCTTCTGCAGGAATATCGCCAAAACGCTGAATGCCTTTTCCTGCAAACTCGGTTTTGAAAACCGATTTGTAAAACAAAAATGCCTCTTCGGTGTTGCCCGGAAAATTTAAGTAAGTAGTAACTCTTGCCTTGTTATCCGTTTTGTTTTGTTGACGAAGTTTGAATTGCTTTTCAATGTATTGGTCAAGATTTTCAAGAGCCATTGTAAAGCCCTCTTTAAAGCCCATTGAAATAATTTTTTCAAGGTCGGCAAGACTTTCATACTTGGTTACAATGTTTACAATTGTTGTTCCTTCATTTTCGGCAAATGTGTTTGTCCATAACGCTCTTGGCATATCGGTATTAACTGTGCCCTTTTCATCGCAAAAAGCATCTAAGCCTGAGAAATTTTTTTGATGTTCGATTTTGCGATAGTCATTTTTACACCAATGCTTTTCATCTTGAGGGCTAATCATTGCATACAACCACATTCCACCCTCTCTGAAATCCATTGACTTTGTTACAGTGCGGTAAGGCTTTGGCGCCCACCATTGGTCAAGAATTTCCGGATTTGTCCACGCTTCCCAAACCAATTCAAGGTTTGCGGCAAATTCACGCATTACATTTACAGTGTTTTTTTCCTTGTTTACTGTAAAATCAAATAACAAATTGTTGTTCATTTTTTATTTTTTTTAATTGTTGATAATACATGGTCAAGTTGATTAAGCCGGGTTTTCCAAATTGTTATAAATTGGTTTATCCATTTGTCAATCTCTTTCATTTTTTCAATTTCAAGTGAATAATAAATTTCTCTGCCTTGTTGTTCTTACTTCACTAATTGTCACTCTGTCAAAATGCGCAGGTGTTTGGAAACGCTTGCCGGGTTGTATCAAAATGTTCAGCAATGGCGTTTGGGTGTCATTGCCTGAAAAGCAATAAGTAAAATTATAGCTCGTCTCGTAGGGCCGGCAATGGCTTGAAAAACATCTGGTCGCATTTGTAAAATAATTTACTTAAGAAACTAATCGGTTGCAAATATATGTGCAATCATTCGGTTTCGCAAATTTATTTCTAATTTTTTTTTGGAAGGGGAATTGTGTGGCTGTATGGTGTCGTTAGGGTTGCGTACAACGAACGGAGTTTTGTGCAGGCAGGGCATTATAGTTTGCCTAATAAAGAAATAAAAGTACAAGTTAACAACTAAAAGCTCAACAGAATTCCTTCCAGCCCGAACCAAAGTACAGCGACGCAAACAGTCGAAGTTTGAACGTCCAGCCTGCTTGCACAAAACGCTATGTAAGCTTGCAGCTAAGGTCTGAACTTTTTGTGTCTCGGCCAACCATGATAATAATTTAATTCTATTGTTTTTACCTGTTCCGGCATGGCGTTATAACTGATCCTGATAGACGCAGATAAAAGCTGCCCGTTGAAAGTTTTAATATGGAATTTGGCGATGTAAAACCTACGAGCACCGATCTTAATTTAATGTGGTCAGGCACCGGAGTATCTATTCCAATAACAACTGATATTGATTCAAAAATAATGGCGCAAATTAGTGATGTCATGAAAAATGACAGCAGGCCTTATTACCAATCTGCTGTTTATTATGCTGAAAATGGAAATGATATGACCCAGGCGATAACCTGGTTTGATAAGCGATCGAACAAAATCCTAAAGGGCATTACATCTATTATCAAAAGCAAATGCCTTAGTTAAAATGGGCAAAAAAGATGAGGCAAAAAAAAGTTTCGCAAAGGTCTATGGAAGTAGCCCGCCAGGAAAAAAAATGATGACTCCGTAAGGCTAAATGAAAAGTTGCTCGCAGCCTGAAGTAATCAATTTATTTCTAAGCGTTTTATTATGAATATTATTAACAAGCCGAAGTTGATTCGGCTTTTTTAATTAAGTTCAATCAGGATCGTGCTCCATTTACAGTAGAAGACTGTTCGAAAGTTTCCTCCTGGTTGGGAATTAAAACCGTGAATGTTGTGCCCTTATGTAATGCCGACTCAATCTTTATAGTGCCTCCTAATTTTTCAACTGCTTCGTGCACAATAAATAGGCCCAGCCCCGATCCTTTAAAGTTACTGTTGGCCTGGTAAAACATCGTAAAGACATTTGCAAGATCATCATTATTAATGCCGGCGCCATTATCAATCACTTGTATTTCCGCCTGCTCATTGTTTACATTTATTAATACTTTCAAATAGGAATTGTCTTTGGCCTTATCGTGATATTTAAGCCCGTTAGATATGAGATTATACAGTATCATAGTAAGCCTCGATTTATCAGTGATAAAAATTTCATCCTGTTTCACTTCAAAGATTCTTTCTATATGCGAGGCATTTTCAGAAAATTGGTGGTCATGCAATGCATTGTTCAAAAGCTCAGTGAAATCTATCGGCTCAAAATTTAACTTGGCTCTTTTATTCCTCGAGAAATCAAGTATATCAGTTATCAAAATATTCAACCGGTGCAAGGTGCGGCGCTGCATGTCAAGATAGCTATGTCTTTTAAATTCATCCTTTTCATTTTTAATGATATGCACCAGGGCTACAACCGAAGTTAAAGGCGATCGAAGATCATGCGATGTTCGCGAAACCAATATGTCAAGCTCTGAATTAAGCCTGGAAAGCTGATCATTGGCTTCATTAATTTCAATGTTTTTTTGATTCAATTCGCCGTTGATCATTTCAAGTTTATTATTTAAAATTTGCAGTCTCGAAAATGCCCTGAAAAATTGACGGGACAACGCAATAGCCTGTGATATAATGAGAATGAAAAGACCAAAATAAACAAGATTCGTACTACGAATAAGCAAACTGTTATATAAAATGTCATTGATAATTGTGATAAATAAAATGATGAACCCTGCTAAAAAGTAAACACTGCCTGGCCGTTTATTTCTTACTGCATTGCCATATACATATAATCCAAAGACGGCAGTTAATATCATTATTAACTGGAATGGCTTTAAGCCATATCGGAAAATATAGGGTGGTGCAAAAATTGCTAACAACACAAAAGGTGCGGTTGCAATAAGTATGATCCGCAATATTTTTTTTGAAAATTCTTTTGGAAAAAGTTCATAAGAAAACAACGAAAGAACAGGAACAGTTAAATAAAAAGAAATAAATTCTACGTGTTTAATTAATTGCCAGCTCCAGTTGCTGATGTATGTTATACCCAACTCACCCGTGACTAAAGGCCTTACGGAAAGCAATAAACAAAACAGGCTGAAGTGTAAAGCAGCAGGTCGTTTATTAAAATAAAAAAAAATAACCAGGTAGAATATTCCCATAAGGAAAAAACTCCCGGCGATAAAGAAATCGACTCCGATATTTCTTACTAGCAAAGACTGAACCTGCTGATGTGTTCCCAATTTTATATAATCCCATAAGCCGCCCGCGCTGTAATTAAAATTGGAAACCTGGATCACAATATTTAATTCATTACTCACAGGTTGCACCGCTACTATTGCGGGCAGGTATTCAGGAGTGGCAGTGGCACGTGATGTGCCTACTTTTCCGATCTCCAAAAGTTGTTTTCCATTTACGAATAATTTATAGTTGGATGCTACTGTCAAAAATTTAAGATCGAGATCCTGATCGCTTTGCGGGCAAAGAATTTTCAACCTGTAAGTTGCAAATCCGAATGCAGGTTTAAAGATACCTGCTCCGGGAACATAGCGATTCCAAAACCCGGGTACTTCAACGTAATGCGGGCTGGCGCTGAGCTTGTCTTCTTTTGAAGGATCGTTTAATTTATCCCAATAGAATTCCCATTCACCATCGAGGTTGGCAATACCATTAATTTTCCAATCCCATTTGCTAAGATCTAAAACACCTTTTTTGGCCGCTGTGTTCGATTGACTGAAGCAGGAAATACAATAAAAAAAAGTGATAACAAAAAGTGAAAAAGTTTTACAAAAACTGCGCCGCAGCAATGATTGCCGTATGGGATACATGGGGAGCTTCATAAAATCCTTTTCGGATGCAGGAAGGTAAAGAGTTAAGTATCAGCCTGCAATTTACTTGATTAAAACGTCCGTTGCAGTTAGAATATTTCAGTTCGCATACCGAACGAGAATTAAATTTATACACAAATAGTCCGTGAATTAATCTTTCGTTTTTCGAATCGTAATTTTTAAGCCATCGGCAAAAAATTGGCTTTAGATTTATTGTAAAGCTGTTGAAAAATAGTAGAATAAGCAACCATTCACATTGCCGCTGGCTTCCTGGTTTTTATAAACACTTGCAAGATATATCCTAATCCAATTACAAGTAAAGCGCCAATTGCATTTAGCCATAGAAAAGAAATAATGTTTGCTTTATAAATGGCAATTACAAATACCTCGGCGATAACCGAGGCATAAAATATCGCATTTGCTTTTATTTGTTTAAACCAGAATGCCACTAAAAAAATACCCAGAATAACTCCATAAAATAAGGAACCGAGGATGTTGACCGTTTCGATAAGGCTGTTGCCAAGATTGCTCGCAAACTCTGCAACCAGTATGCAAAATATTCCCCAGGCAAACGTATAAATTTTCGAAATGCGATAGTCCATTTGCTGCGTAAGGTCTTTGTTAAAAAATCTTTTGTGAATATCTACTACCGTGCATGAGGCTAAAGCGTTTAACGCCGCCGCAATGCTTCCCCAGGCAGCCAGGAAAATAATGGCTATCAATAAGCCAATAAGTCCTGTAGGCAAATAATCAATAACGAAACGTAAGAAAATAAAATTGGTATCATTAATATCCTCGCCCGGCAAAGCCGATGCTAACATCCCTTTATATTCTTTATTGATCTTATTTTTTTGTGCAACATCATCTGGTTGTATTGCGGCGTACTTTGCTTCTAAAGCAATCAGCGAATCCTTATAGGTTGTTTCTTTCGCTCTGCTTACCTGCGTTTCATTAAAATAAATGGGCGCTTTATGAAACTGGTAGAAAGAAAACACCAACACACCCAGCATAAGAATTAAAAATTGCATAGGCACTTTCACGAGACCGTTTATCAATAATCCAATTTTACTTTGGCGGTTATTCTGCGCCGTTAGATATCTTCCAACCTGGCTTTGATCGGTTCCAAAATACGAAAGCGCAAGAAAAAATCCCCCGATGATACCGCTCCAAATATTGTACTTATCCTTCCAGTCAAATCCTGCGGCAGTGCTGCCCGATGTGATTACATTCATCTTCCCACTTTTTCCTCCTATCTGTAAAGCATCCGCAAAGCCAACGTTTTCAGGCATTAAGTGCACAACCACATAGCCTGCGATGCACATTCCTATAACAACAATAATTAATTGCAATTTTTGAGTATGTGCTACGGCCTTTGCTCCGCCGCTTACTGTATAAATAATGAGCATACCGCCCATTATTATATTAGTGTAGTAAATGTTCCATCCCAGTAAGGAACTTAAGATCAATGAAGGCGCATAAATACTTATTCCTGTTGACAAGCCGCGGGATACCTGGAAGAGAAATGAAGTGAGCGTTCTTGTTTTGAGATCGAACCTGTTTTCTAAAAATTCATAAGCCGTATATACTTTCAGGCGGTTAAAAACAGGCACAAAAACCACGCATATAACGATCATGGCTAAAGGCAGTCCGAAATAATATTGCACGAAGCGCATGCCATCGGTGTAGGCTTGCCCCGGTGCGCTGAGAAAGGTGATAGCGCTTGCCTGCGTTCCCATAATGCTAAGTAAAACAAGATACCAGGGCATATCCCTGTTACTCAAAAAATAACCATCAAGATTTTTTGTTGTCCTGCTTTTGTAAACGCCGTAAATAATAATACAGCTCAGGGTAACCACAAGCACTATCCAATCCGGCGTGCTCATATCCTGTGGCTCCCGGGAAAGCCTTTTTGCAGATGTAACGTTGGCACAATCATGTATCCTGTTTAAATTTTAATTAAAATATCTTGTTATAAAATAGTAAACGATTATCTGGATGATTAAAAAAAGCAATACGCTTATGTACCATTTATTCCAATATGTTTTTTCTTTTTGCATATTTTGTTTTTGTCGTGGCAAATTTTTCGGGCCAAACAGATGTTATTATTATTTATTAGAAGGCAATGCAATTAAATTGGCAATCAACCTGTATGCTCCGGGTATTCCCGCGGGTAATTCGCGAAAAAATACCAGGCCTGCATAAACAAAATTTCCTTTGCCATATTTAGCGATAGCCAGGCTGCCATTGCTTTCTGTATCGTTTGTATCATGCATTCCCAGGGGTGTTTCATAACGCGGATCCAGTTGAACTGCCTGGTAAGTACTTCGCTCCTGTACCCATCCTTCAAAATCTTTTTGGGTTATTTTATTTGGATAATTTAATATAGCATGCTGAGGTAATAAAAAATTCACTTTGGCATCTTCTTCTGTAACGCGTGAGCCGGAGCTTACCAAAAAAGGATAAGGACCTACTTTTATTTTTTGGTCGCCAACCTGGTTGCTCTTCAAATACTGCACGATCATATTGCCGCCGTTTTTTACATACTGCATCAGCACATCATTTTTATTGCTCAGGAATTCATGAATGTTATAAGCTCTAATGCCGGTGATAATCGCATCAAATTGTTTTAAATACTCTTCATTCAAATCAGCCTCATTAAGAATTTTTATTTCATAGCCCATCTGCTCAAGCGCTTGTGGAACCTTATCGCCTGCGCCCAATATATATCCCACTTTTTTGCCAACAATTTTTATTTCAAGATCAAGCAGATTCGCTTTTGCTTTAGGGAAATAAGTTATGGTAGGGATATGATCATACGAAATCGTTTTTGTATAACTGTCATACACTTCGTTCCCGCTTTTTACCGATGCATTAATTTCTTCCGTGGTATTGCTGTTTTTTGATTGAGGAATAAATAAGCTACTTATATTTTTCTCAAGCATAGGCAGGGAAACCTGTTGCGCCAGCTTTTCTTTCAGCACCCAATTATGCGAGTATTTTTGAACCACCGGATTATTTAAAGGAAGATCATTCCGGTTGGATTTTAAATGTACGGTTGTTATTACAGGCTGTTCATTTATGGAGATATAATTGTCTTTATCATAGTTCACTTCAACCTTTGGCAACACAGGTATGGGCTCATACAGGTCTCCCTTCACCGGATCAATAAACCTGTACTGAACAACCCGCCCGAGATCAAAATCCTGTCCTTCAATGTTCACCGTTATTTTTGCTTCAAAGGGAGGATCATTTTCTGCTTTACCGATCATCTCCTGGTCGTTTACTTCAAATGTGCCTCCCACTAACGGGTATTGCAGCCAGTAAGGCTGGGTTATTTTCTTATCGCCTGCTACAGGCAACTCTTTATTAATAACTGCATTTTTATTGGTTACCAATTCAGTTGAAAATGTTGAATCAAACGACCCGATAGAAATATTTTTTAAAGTTGCCTTTACATCATTTCGCTTAATCAAAGCAAAGTCTATTCTCAGGGTATCTCCCTGCACCACCTGCGACTGAGACGAAGTGGCTTCAACATATAGCCCGCTGCATTCTGCAATGATCTGTTGCGTTTCATTCAACTTCTTATTTCTCCAGTTACTTTCGGGCAGCGCTTTAATTGCCTGGTAAACTTTCACTAACGCAGGCACTGATAATTGTGGACGCTCCAGGTTATAAGCAGCGATAATTTCATTGATCATGGCTTCAATAGCTTCCCCCCCATTTATTCGTTTCCAATCAATATTAATACCGTCCATGATCGTATTCTTAGGAGCATCTCCGCCGGTGGTTGCAAAATATTCAAATGATTGTCCTCTCCTTTGCGGGCGCCCTTCTCCCTGGCTCTTATGCATCGTTCTTGCTTCACCACCCAGCTCACCATAGCTTTCGCCGATCAATGGGTTATAACCGCCTATATCAATTTTTAGCTGATCCTCCGCAGTGGTATTGTTGCCGCCAAAATTATACGTGTTCCATAAAATTCTTTTGGCCTGCCAGGGCTTTACGCCATATTTAAATTGTTCAGGAAATTTATTCGGATCTGCAGCGGCTGTAAATGCTTCGTTAGCCAGTATTGCGGATGCTGCATGATGCCCATGGCCCGCACGTGCATCAGGTGGAAATCGTTTAATGATAACATCGGGTTGAAATTTTCGAATAACCCAAACGACATCGCTCAATATTTTTTCTTTATCCCAAATGCGTAGCGCTTCATCCGCACTTTTGCTAAAACCAAATTCATAAGCTCTTGTAAAATATTGTTCGGCGCCATCAATTCTTCTTGCTGCTAACAGTTCCTGTGTTCTTATCAGGCCCAATTCAATCCCCTGCTCATCGCCAATTAAATTTTGCCCGCCATCTCCTCTTGTTAAGCTTAAATAAGCAGTTCTATATAATTTTTCTTTAGCAAAATAGGGAAGCAATGCATTGTTCTCATCATCAGGATGTGCGCCTACATATAACACCGATGCCAGCACATTCAGTTTTTTTATCTGTTCAAAAATTTGAGAGGAATTAAATTTTTCAGGATTCTGTGCATGTAAAAAAGTTATTTGCAGAAAAAAAATAAAGAAAAAAAACTTGCGCATATTTAATAATTATTGCACGAAAATAAGTCAATGTATTATTCGAATTTTCCCACTCAAATAAAAAGCCGGAAAGTTTTCACAATCCGGCTTAGAAAAAATTATTTTATTACTTTCTATTTCTTTGTATCGAGTGAGAATTTTAAACGTGCAAAATAATAAGCTCCGTTAAAACCCATTTGTCCAACGCGGCGGCTATAAATAAAACGACCAGAACTCTGATTGCCACTGTGGGTTTGAATATCAGGATAAACATTAAAAAGATTATTTGCCCCGATTGTTGCCGTCACCGATTTTGTTACATCGTATGATATAGATAAATCAGTAATTGTTTTTGCAGAAAAAGTTTGATCTAATGTCTCTTTATTTCCTGTAAACGCATTCACCGGAAATTTTTGCGTACTGTCCGGATTGATGCTGGGATCGAGGTACTGCACTTCGCCAAAGTGTACAAAGCGAAGCATCGCGCCAAATTTGCTGTACTTATAATTGAATGTGAGACTGATCTTATCTTTTGGATTAGCCACCTCTACCCTGCTTTGATCTTCACGATTAAAATAGTTGCCTATCTGGCCGCCATTTAATAAAAGATCGGAAGCATGAATAATGGGATTGCCATTCTTATCTTTTCTTACCTCATTTTTAATAAATGTCATGGCAAGTGTCGTACGCAAGGAATGCTTTTGCAAAAACTTTTTTGAATAAGAAAAAACGGCTTCCAGTCCGCGTGCTCTTGTATCAATTGCGTTAGTAAAGAACGCGGCAGTTTGAGCCCCTGCAGCATCCAATATTGATTTTATCTGGGCGCTGGTGTTGCCAGTAAAATTGTTTGTATAAATTATCCGGTTTTTAATATCGATCTGGTAGGCATCTACCGTTACTTCAAATCCAGTAAAAGGTTTCGCGGTTAATCCTACCGAATAGTTATGACTGGTTTCCTGCTTAAGTTTTGGAATACCCAACAGACCTGCAAGCTTACTGTCATTTGTAAATGTTCCTGCCTGTACGGGAACTAAATTTCCGCCCTGAGAAATAAACAAGGTATTGGTCTTTTCATAGAAGCGTTGTTGCATGGAAGGTGCCCGGAAACCCGAACTAACAGAAGCCCTCAGGCTAAAGTTATTGGTAAAGCTGTAGCGTGAACTGAATTTATAATTAAATGTTCCGCCAAAATCGCTGTAATGCTCGTATCTCCCGGCTGCTGTTAATAATAATTGCTTATTAAAATCCTGTTCCACATCAACATATACCGCTTCAACATTTCTTGTTTTATCATTGCCGATAGTATTTACAAATCCTGGAAATACCTGTGCGCCGGAAGCAGCTTTTGAGTTTACATCATAATTTTTATAAGATGCCTCTTCGCCGCTTCTTATTCCAAATCCATCTATGCGATATTCCAGCCCTGTTGCAAAATTTAATCCTTCCAATACCGGAAACTTTCTTGAAAAATCTGCATTGACCGTATTTTGAAAGAACTTCAATCCGCCTGCGTCAAAAGCTGTTTGAGCATTCAAAGCGTCGGCAAACTGCGTATAGTTCACAGAATTTTGTATATCGAAATCAAATTTATTAATACCATACGTATTGCTTAGATCAACGTTCCATTCACTGAGCTTTGTGCGAAAGCCAACTGCTGTAGAAAAGTCCATGATATCGGTATGTATCTCTGGTAAAAATCCATTGGGATAAATTTTAAATACATCTGCCTGGTATATAGTGGCATTACCCGGAATGCCGGAAGGATACCGATAGAAGCCGGTGGCATTGCCTTTTTTCTTGCTGTACCCACCGAAAGCATAAAATTCTCCGTTCGCTCCCACAGGTATTCCGAAATTATAAAAGACGAGGCCACTTTTCATTTGTGAATTACCTGCCCTCAGATCAAAATTATTTCTTGTTAATCCTTTTGCTGATAAGATTGAGTCATCCCTGTTTACTCCATTTACATTAGGATAAACGCTGCCCGTGTAGGTTCCTGTTCTGTTAGTTCCGCCTCTGTCAATATATTCTCCATTTAAAGTAAGATAGCCTTTGCCAATTTTAAAGCCATAGCCCAATGAACCCTGAAGTGTTTTTCCATCAGTTACCTTTACATCAGGATTATCTGTTTTACCCTGAAGTTTAAACAGCGCATAATTTTTAGGATATTTTGTAATGTATTCGCCATAACTAACGCCTGCTTCCAGGATGCCTGTTTTCTTTTTTAATACAATGTTTATTACTCCGGCAATGGCATCCGAACCATACTGCGCAGCAGCTCCATCTCTTAAAATTTCAATTCTTTCAATAGCCGTTGCGGGAATAGTGCTAAGATCAGTGCTTACCTGTCCGCGGTTTATGGTGCCATTTACATTTACTAATGCAGATTGATGGCGGCGCTTTCCATTAATAAGTACTAACACCTGGTCAGTTCCTAATCCTCTTAATTGCGCAGGATCCAAATGGTCTGTGCCATCAGAAACCGTTTGCCGCGAAGATTGAAAAGACGGCGCAATGAAATTTAAAATCTGGTTAAGATCAACCTGGCCGATATCGTTGATAACCTGTGAAACAGGAATTATATCAACCGGAACCGGCGTTGCGAGGTTGCTTCTGCCAGCCGAACGACTACCCACTACTACGATATCTTCACCGGTTGTAGCTGAAAGTAATGTTGCATTTGCCGTTAAGCGTTCATTCGCTTTTACATTTACTTTTTTGCGATACAATTGGCTGCCTACATAGCTAATAATTACATTATAAGTTCCGGGATCAACCTTTAATTCGTATTCGCCATTATCGTTGGTTGTAGTTCCGTTATTTTTTCCTTCAATGATAACAGATGCATTGGCAAGCGGGCCTCTGTCATCTTTTACAACACCGGTTATCGTGCCTTTTTGAGCTTGTACAAAACCAATAGTGGAAAGGAAAATTAGAAAGATTAATAACGATTTGCTGATTAGTCTAAATTTTTTCATAGCATAAGTTTAGTTGGTAATGAAATCGCTTGAAGGTACAAAAGTCTTTTTACATGGCTTATTTTTGAGAAAAAACCGTTATGCTTAAAAACCCATTCTTTCCATTTTTTTTGTTCTTTTTATTTGCTGCATCGGTCTCATTTGCGCAACAAAATAAATTAAATGCCTATAACTATCGAACATATACGAGTATAACGTGCATGCATGGTGCAGTTGTTTCAGCGCATGCCCTGGCAAGCGGGGTAGGTGTGAATATTTTAAAACAAGGAGGTAATGCTGTTGACGCCGCTATCACCACACAACTTGCGCTGGCTGTGGTTTATCCGGATGCCGGGAATATTGGTGGAGGTGGATTTATGATAGCGCATTTAAAAGACGGCAAAAATATCGCTATTGACTACCGGGAAACTGCACCCGCCGCCGCAACAAAAGATATGTACCTTGATGCTAACGGTAACCCGCAAATGCAGTTATCGCAGGATGGCCGCCTTGCCGCAGGCGTACCCGGAACTGTTGCCGGATTATTTGCCGCGATGAAATATGCAAAGCTTCCTTTTAAAAAATTAATACAACCTGCGATTGATCTCGCAGAAAAGGGTTTCGCAATTTCCGAATCGCAAGCGGCAAGTTTTAATTCTTTTAAAAAAGAATTTATAAAACTGAATTCGACAATTCCTGTGTTTGTAAAAAATATAGAATGGAAAAAAGGCGACACACTCATACAAAAAGACCTTGCCAATACTTTGAAAAGGATAAGAGATAAAGGCGCCAAAGGTTTTTATGAAGGCGAAACTGCAAAATTAATAGTTGAAGAAATGGGGAAAGGAAAAGGAATTATTACAATCGGAGATTTAAAAAATTATACTGCAAAAAATCGTGAACCGATTGTCTTTAATTATAAGGGAAGCACGATAGTAACCATGCCATTACCAAGCAGCGGAGGAATAATTCTTGAGCAAATGCTGAAAATGAGTGAGGCAAAAAACTTGAGTGATATGAAGTTTGAAACACTTCAATCGGTCCAACTGATGACTGAGGTGGAGCGGCGTGCGTTTGCAGATCGTGCAAAATATTTAGGAGACGCTGATTTTGTAAA
>JALZAJ010000332.1 GCA_030948465.1 Bacteroidota bacterium | reverse complement strand
ATGATTGCAGATGGAAAAGATGCGACAGTAATTAATGTAACAGTAGTTGATAAAGAAGGAAGAGAAGTGCCGAATGCGGATAATCTTATAAAATTTTCTATAACCGGTCCCGCAAAAATTATCGGCGTTGGTAATGGTGACCCAAGCAGCCACGAGCCGGATAAATATTTTGATAATAACTGGCAGCGAAAATTATTCAATGGCAAATGCCAGGTAATAGTGCAATCAGGAAGTACAGCAGGCGTAATAAAATTTGAAGCGACTTCCGAAGGTTTATGGAAAGGTTCAACGGACATCATAACCGTGAGCCCGGAAAATTTATCAGCAACTTCCGGCAAAATAAATTCAGATAAGTACGCAAGAACATCATCTTTAAAACCAACTGGAAAAATATTGGGCGCTGACATTTCTTTTCTGCCAGAGCTGGAAGCGAAAGGAATAAAATTTTCTGATAAGGGAAAACAAGAAGATGTGATACAAATTTTAAAAGATCATGGATTTAATTACATCAGGCTTCGGTTGTTTGTAAACCCGGCTAACGATAGCGGCTACTCGCCGGGAAAAGGATTTTGCGATTTGCCACATACACTTGAAATGGCAAAGCGGATAAAAAAAGCGGGTTTGAAATTTTTATTAGACTTTCATTACAGCGATACCTGGGCAGATCCTGGCAAACAATACATTCCTGCTGCATGGGAAGGATTGTCTTTTCCACAGTTAACCGATAAGGTTTATGATTATACTAAACAGGTTTTAGCTGCTCTAAAAGCACAGGGCACCTTGCCGGATATGGTACAAACCGGCAATGAAATTAATCATGGTATGATATGGCCTGCTGGAAATATCCAGCATCCGGATAGCCTGGCTGCGCTACTGAACGCAGGCATAGCGGCGGTGAAAGACGTTGATCCGAAAATAATAACGATGATACATATTGCATTAGGCGGCCAGAATAATGAATCGCAATTTTTTCTTGATAACATGATCAATCGCGGAGTTACGTTTGATGTTATCGGCGAATCGTATTATCCTAAATGGCATGGAACGTTACAAAATCTTCAAAGTAATTTAACTGCACTAAAAAAGAAATATAACAAGCCCGTAATTGTTGCTGAGTATTCCCAACTAAAACCAGAAGTAAATAAAATTGCGTTTACCCTTCCAGGTAATGACATGAAGGGAACATTCATTTGGGAACCATTGAGTACCTGGGAATCTATTTTCGATAAGGAGGGAAAATCCAATGAATTGATCAATGTATATGATGGGATAAATAAAGAGTATAAAATATCCAAATAAAAGGTGGAGTAATAGCGCACCAGTTGTTAAACCTTAAAAGTTTCGCAGTCCTGCACTCCGGTCTTTTCCCTCAGAAAAATTTTTTCTCAACTCTGTGATTCTTAAGTTGTGTAACAGCGCCTCTATTCAAAATAAAATTTTTATGTATTGAAAATGCGATCAGCCAATCATAACATCCATACTAACATTTCCACTTTTGCGGCTGTTTTCTATCCATTGAGATAGTTCCGCATCGTTTAACGGTTTGCCTGGTAGGAAATAATCATTTACAGTATTTTTAATATCATTAATTACTGATAATTTCAGATGATTTTGTTTTGCAAAATTCAACAGCTTATTAACGTCTTCCCTATTTATTTTCTAACTGGAGAAGCATCAGTAAATGCACAAAAATTTTATTTGCAGAACTTATATCAAGTGTAAACTTACCGACGTTAAGTTGCATAATTTTTCTGGCTATCTTGCAAAACTCCTGCTTATTTAAACACAAAAATTATGGATATAAAATCGGGAATGCCCTTCTGGCTTATCAGAGATGGGTTGATGTTCAATTATCCAAAACTGGAGGAAGACCTTCACACTGATGTTTTGGTATTAGGAGGAGGGGTATCCGGAGCATTATCAGCATATTATTTATCCAGGGCAGGTATTAATTGCACAGTAGCAGATGCCAGAAGCATTGGGCTTGGAAGCACCTGCGCAAGTACCTCGTTGCTCCAATATGAAATCGATGTGCCGTTGTGTGAATTGCAACATAAGATTGGTTTTAAAAATGCTCTAAGAAGTTATCAGCTATGCGCACAATCGATTTTAAAATTGCAGGAAGTAGCCAATGACATTGGTTTCGAAGATTTTCATCTAAAAAAAAGTTTGTACTACGCCGCCGCAAAAAAAAATGTTTCATTTCTTAAAGAGGAGTACGCCATAAGAAAGCGTAACAACTTCGCCGTTAATTTTCTTGACAAGGAAATGGTGAAATGTGAGTTTAACTTCGATGCTCCTGCAGCCATACTATCCGAACTGGGTGCACAAACCAATGCTTATGCTTTTTCCCACGCTCTTCATCAGTTCAATATAAATAATGGTTGCAAAGTCTATGACAGAACAGAAATTGCAAGCATACAACACAACCGCAATAACGTAAAGCTAATTACCAGCAATAAGAAAATAATAACGGCGAAAAAACTGGTTTATGCAACCGGATATGAATCTGTAAAGTATCTGAATAAAAAGGTTGCAACGTTGCATTCAACGTACGCCATCATAAGTGAAAACAGAAATTCGGGGGAAGATATTTGGAAAGATGATGTGCTTATCTGGAACACGGATGATCCTTATCTCTATTTAAGAACTACCGGTGATAGAAGAATAATAATTGGCGGACGGGATGAGAAATTTTATAATCCTGAAAAAAGAGACAAGCTTCTTGTGCAAAAGTCTAAAGAACTGGTAAAGGATTTTAAAAAATTATTTCCGGCAATAGAATTCAAAACGGATTATTGCTGGACGGGCACTTTCGGTTCCACAAAAGATGGCTTACCGTTTATCGGGCCTTACAAGCCACTGCCAAATAGTTACTTCACACTTGGCTTTGGCGGTAACGGAATTACATTCAGCCTTATCGCTGCGGAAATAATTACCGATTTAATTTTGGGAAAAGAAAATGCGGATGCAAAGATTTTTGAGTTTGAAAGAAGTTAACTTTCGATCTAAGTATTTTTATCCTCCAAACAATTTATGAACAATACTATTACTTATACCGCGGTAGAAACTGATGAAGAAATTCAGCAGATATTAGAACTTCAAAAAAGAAATTTACCGCAAAATCTCACCCCGGAACAGGTAAGCTCACAGGGCTTTGTAACCGTTATTCATTCGTTTGACACATTAAAAAAAATGAACGATACAGAGGCAAGTATCATCGCCAAAGCCGGCGATCGCGTAATAGGATATTTGCTGGCAATGACGACTGAAGCGAAGGCAGACATACCGGT
>JALZAJ010000327.1 GCA_030948465.1 Bacteroidota bacterium | reverse complement strand
CAGGTGAACTTCATCCCTTATATCTCCGGCAATGGCGACAACTTTTGCAAATTTTTCCAATTCATTTTTTGCAGTCAGTAATTGGTTTGCGTTCCTGGCATTAATTAATAAATTCCATTCTCCATGGGCAAGGTATTCCGCCAAAGAATAACCCAGTCCTTTTGAAGCCCCAGTAATCAGGGCTGTTTTTGTATTTGTCATACTATCTGTTTTTGTTTTTGAATTACCACAAAGGTCAGTGGTGGCATCGTTATAAAAAACGGACTTAAGTATAGAAGTTATCCTGTACCAAAGTGTAGTTTTAGTTCGTTAACCAAAGGAAATTGATAATGCTAACTTGAAATCTAAATAGCCAGAATGCCGCGCTGAATAGCATTGTGTACCGCTTCCGTGCGGTTACTGGCCATAAGTTTGGAGAGGATGGAAGTAATGTGAAACTTGATCGTGCGCTCGGCCAGAAAAAGTTGTTCGGCAATTTGTTTATTGGATAAGCCTTTTCTTATAAGGGTAAGAATTTCCCGTTCTCTCTTAGTGAGTGGAGATGTGGGATATTGAAAGCGTGCATTGATTTTTTTATCAAATTGTTTTTCTTCTGTTTCATCGCTAATAAGTGAAAGTTGTTGTTGTAATTCTTCGGTAAGCTGCAAAGTTTGTTTTATCTGACCGAGGGCATTATTTACTTTTTGTTGCTCTAATAAAGAACTTGCTTCCCGCAGGTTGATTAACAGTTCTTCTATCCGCGGTTGCAGTATGCGGTTTTTTATTTCATCAATGGCAGTTTCTTTGTGCGAAGATTGACTGCTGTAAGATTCCTGCAAACGGGTTCGCTGAATGGCAATACCGATTAGTTCAGAAATGGTATTCAGCAGCGATAGTTGTTGCTCGTTTAATTGCTGGGTTTCCTTGCTTACTAAATTAATAAGCCCAACTTTTTGCCCCTGCGTGGTAATAGGGATCGTTGCATGAAACTTAAGATCGCGTGTGCCGGATCGAATATTTTTAAGTCTTGAACAAGCGATCTCACTAATGTTCCTGGCTTTGGAAATATCGTTGGATAGATAATTTTCAATACAATAGCACCAGCCTGAAAGCCGCTCCGGATGATTGCTCAGCGCCGGTGGCAGATTATAAGAGGCGGCAAGATAAACAGATTGAACATCTGGCTGAACCAGCCATATCCATCCCGTCTCGAGATTTAATAGTTGCACGGTTTTCTCTAATGAAATTCTCAATGCAGCAGGCAACGAAAACTCCTTGTTCAGGTTACTGGCAATTTCATATAAAAGAGAAAAGTATTCTTTTTCAATCATAAATTCATTTCCTGCTGCAAACATTATTTATTTATTCATTCCATTCAAATCTACCGAAAAACATGAGTTTAATTACCGGAGGTGCGCTCATGAAAATGCATCAAAGGGTTTGCATTGCATTGCTCTTTCTTTTTAAAAAGAAATCACAAGATGTTTAGCAAAATTTTTAATGCTGAAAATAATTAAAGAGATGTTTTATTCAAACTTCGTTTACCCAGAGGAAAGAAACTAAAATAAAAAGTACATGCAAGTATCTTTTTGTCCTTTGCAGCAACGTGTACGTTTTGTTTGGAGCTATTTTTGCATATAAGAGCAGTCACCCGCTTTAAATCCATTTTTGTTCTAACTGATATTTATGAAGCCTTTCCAAGCTTCGTGTTTCTATTCTTTATCCACAGATAAATTTAATATCCTGCCTCTATTCCATGCTTTGTATTCCCGTTTAAAATTTTTCCGGTTTTGTTTGGTAAGATGCTCATCATCGAGAGAAAGAAGATCGGGACTGCCGCCATTTACCCAGGCTGTGTACCAATAGTTGGCAACATCCTGTATGGAAAGGCGCAGTTGCTGCTCAACCATTCCATGCAATGCATCATGAAATCGTTTCGCATATTCATCTGAAAAGACAGGCTGATTATAGGACAAGACATTATTTCCCGAGGCATCTTTTTTATAAAGAATATTTTTATTGAAATCCGTTCTGCTTTGTTTTTCTGCTGCCAGCAGGGAAGATACTAAAGCGTGTGACTGTGCGATCATATTCCATGTTTCGCCAGGCACATCAGTAAAGTATTTCGCCTTTTCAGTTTTAAAATTATATGTGTCGCCGAATAATTCCGGCAGACGGGATTCCCACAAAGCGTGAACTCCCTTTTGATTGGTTTTTTGGCCGTCGTAGTTAGATGAGGTATGGAGGGGCATGTGAGCATCCGCTACGTAATGAGCTAATTCTGCAGATATAAAAAGTATTTCAGACTTACTTCTTTTTTTAAATGCCAGGGTTAGCTTTTCTGTAAGATTTTGAATATACCAGGGTAGGTATCCGGTTTTATTTAACACCGCGCTGTCATATTTTACGTAAGCATCCTTTGTTGTTTTAGGAAAAGAATCGATGGACATATTTCCGAAATCTTCGATATCTATAAAGTGCTTCGGACCTTCCGATTTATCGTTTAAAACTCCCCTGCGAAGATCCGGTACTACTGCGCCTTCTGTGATAAAGTCAATATGGTTGTAATAAAATTTTATCATGCCCCCGGGTAACGCAAACACGGCTGCCCTGCTGATGTGTTTGTGCCCCCACGACCCCCAGGCAAATACAAGGCTGATGCTCCCGGTTACGATTAATAAAATAAGAAAAACGGAAAAAATTTTTGGTTTCAAGTTTACAGGTTTTATATAAAAATAAGAGGATACAAGAAGCGGACATTACAATCTTTCTATAGACCTTTTTAACAAAAATTACAAAAGAAAGACATAGAAAATTAAATATTAAAAAAAAAATGAATTAATTTTTTTTTTAATTTTGAGGTTTCTTTTTATAAGCTGTGGAGTAATGTATTCTTTAACAACAAAACATTGTCATCCTGCGACGTTCATTTCAAAGGTAGGAAATTCGCGCCGGACAAAAACGCTGGGCAGCGCTAATAGTTTTTTGTTGCCCGGCGTTTATAGAGGATTTGCAAGATCATTTAAATTTCAAAGCGGGATAGAATGCCTTGTCTCCGATTTTAATTTGAAAGACGATTTTAATTTGCATAAAATTCCTCTTTTACGCCAATTTTTTATTTTAAGAATCGATGAAGTTTATAATGCTTCTCAAGCTACAGTTATTGTCGATAGAAAATTTATCAGCAGGCTCAATTCAAAAATATATTCTTTTGTCTTTTTAAGTTCTATAGAGGAATTTACATTTATTGCGCCTAAAAATTCAAGGGTACGAACACTTGAAATATGGATTCCACGTGCCTGGTTATATAAAAAACTTAATATACCCGATGTTGCTGAAATGGTTTCACTCTATAAAAATAATAAGGACAAAAAAAATGAAATTGATTTCATAACGCCGGAGTTTATCCGAAAATTTCCGGGGACAATAGGGTTAGCAAGAAAACAAAATACTGATCAGGCAACATTTGAAAACAGAGTAAAAATAATGCTCGATGAATTTATTTCAAATCTATCTTCCAGGTTACATGAATTAGAAAATGATAAAAAAATAAAAATTGTAAATGATGAAATAACGAGGCTTTTAGACGTCAGGGACTGCCTGCTAAAAGATTTAAGCACTCCTCCGGATTTTTCTTCGTTAAGAAAAATTGCTGCCATGAGCGGTACTACTTTAAAAACAAAGTTCAAGAAAATGTATGGCACAACTATGTATGAATACTATCAGCAAATGAGAATGGAAAAAGCCAGGATCTTGTTACTTAGTTTTCAATTTTCTGTTGGGGATGTCGGCCACCAGGTTGGTTATATTAATCTGAGTAATTTTTCAATTGCTTTCAAGAAGAATTTTGGTTACCTGCCGCATAAATTTTTACAACTCCATAAAGAGCAGTCGCTCGCAGAAACGAAGAAAGCAAATTAACTTCAAAGCTATTGGTTAATTCGATCTTCAGCATGTCCTTTTTACGAAGTGCCAAACACGGCATCGCCAATAGATCAGGCCTTATCAAAGCTCACACATTCTTTCAATTCTCTTTCGGAATAAGCCATGTTGTATTGCTTTAAAACATCAGCCGGTACGCCATTCCATTGATTGGTCACGTTACCCATATACCCAATGTCTTTTACCCCAATTTCTGAAGTAAAAAAACCTGTAGCCGTTAGGCCCCGAATTAAATTAAAGAATGAAACTCCCTGTTTCATTTCGGGCTTCGCTTTGCCCGGGTAAGCAATGTCGTCAACTATCTGAATACGTTGCTGATCTGTAATATCAGTAAACGATTTTTCAAAACGGTTCAAAGACTGCATTTCCATCCAGCGTAATCCACCCCGCAGAGGCGTTTGTAATTCAGGCTGATCTTTTACAATAAATTCAATAAAATCG
Source organism: Bacteroidota bacterium (assembly GCA_030948465.1). Taxonomy (GTDB): domain Bacteria; phylum Bacteroidota; class Bacteroidia; order Chitinophagales; family Chitinophagaceae; genus Ginsengibacter. The sequence continues at coordinate 3,314 of JALZAJ010000327.1, read as the reverse complement.
GCCACTTTAGCATCTGAAGCGCTGCCGCTTATCTCATCTTTTGGAATAATAATATCTCCAAGCACCGTAATGGTCGCCATTTCGCCGGGAGTAAAAAATGTTTCTTCTCTTAGTTTTTTATCCCTCACTTTTTCTTCTTCCATGCGGTCGGCCTGGGCGGGAGCGTTGGGAGTTCCTTTTTCTGCGGTGCCATCCCCTGGCTTGATCTCCTTCTTATCATTTATTTTACAGGCATCAAGCAACACCCCGGTTGAAGCAGTTCCGATCAGCAGGGCTTTAATGGATTTTCTTCTGTCCATAAAAATTAATTTTTAAAAAATTTACTATGAAATAATTATACGGTTAAATATTTTGTTTTTTCAATTCGTCAACAATATGCTCTGAAGCACGCATAGAGAGCGCTAATATGGTCCAGGTTATATTTTTATCAGCCTGCGATGTAAACTGGCCGCCATCCACGCAAAACACATTTTTGCAATCATGTGCCTGGCTCCAGCTATTAAGCGGAGACTTTTTTGGATCATTTCCCATCCGCACGGTTCCTGCTTCATGAATAATATTTCCCGGAGCGTGCAATCCATAATCATTCTCCGGGCCGTCATCTCCGTAAGTGATAACAGCGCCCATAGCGTGCATGATCTCTTTAAACGTTTCCTTCATGTGCTTCGCCTGCTTAATTTCGTAATCGCTGTTTTTGGTATTGAAACGCAAAACGGGAATACCATATTTGTCAACCACCTCCGGATCAATTTCACAATAATTTGATTCCGAAGCAACGGCTTCACCACGACCTGCTAAATTTACCCCTGCTCCCCAGAAATAACGATAGTCGTCCTTTAAAGCTGCGCCATATCCACCGGGTTCCTTGGTTTTTCCTTCCTTTTGGTAAGCGCCGTTATATTTTTCTACACCAAAACCCAAACCGTAGCCCGGTTGATTCATGCCACCACCATATTCAATATGATATCCACGGGGAAAATCTAATTTTTTATTATCCAGCCACCACGGAGTATATACATGCATGCCTCCTACACCATCTTCATTATATCTTTTTCTGCCGAAAAGTTTGGGTAAAACTCCACCCATAGCAGCGCCGGTGGAATCATGTAAATATTTACCAACGACATTGCTCGAGTTAGCGAGACCGTTAGGGTGTCTTGGTGATTTTGAATTTAAAAGCAGCCGTGCGCTTTCGCACGTGCTGGCAGCAAGGATCACTACCTTTCCTTCTACCTGGTATTCCTGCATATCTTCTTTATTTACATAAGATACGCCCGTGGCGATCCCTTCTTTATTGGTAAGTACTTCCCGGGCCATTGCATTGGTTACAAGATCTACATTTCCCGTGGCAACCGCAGGTTTTACCAGCACAGAAGATGAGGAGAAATCAGCATATACTTTACAACTGCGGCCGCATTGTGCGCAAAAAAAGCAAGAGCCTCTTTCTTTATTTATTTGTTTGGTAAGAATTGATAACCGCGAAGGAATAACCGGCACACCCACACTGGTTGCTCCTTTTTTTAGAAATAGCTCATGGAGACGTGGCTTTGGAGGTGGCAGAAAAATTCCATCAGGATCATTGGGTAACCCCTCCATGCTTCCAAACACTCCTATTAGTTTATCTATTTTATCGTAATAAGGTTTTACATCTTCATAACCTATCGGCCAGTCATCTCCAAGGCCATCGATACTTTTTCTTTTAAAATCTTTTGGGCCAAAACGTAAAGAAATTCTTCCCCAGTGATTCGTTCTTCCTCCTACCATCCTGGCACGCCACCATTCCCATTTGGTTCCTGGTGTATGCGTGTAAGGCTCACCATCAATTTCCCACCCCCAATAGCAACCATCGAAATCTCCAAATGGCCTGAACTTCGTGCTGGCACCGCGCCTTGGAGACTCCCACGGGTTTTTTAATTGAGACGAATTAATAGCAGGATCATAATTTGGTCCGGCCTCAAGCAGGCAAACTTTTAATCCGGCATTAGCCAAAACATAGGCCGACATTCCGCCGCCGGCGCCCGAACCTACAATGATCGCATCGTATTGCTTTGATTTTTTTTTGATTTGTAAGTGATCTCCCATATTGAATTATTTTGTTTTTTTCAAGGAAATTAATTTGTAAGAGTAAAAAACAATCATATACCCGTAAGAATTTTTTAAGAGTTTTGCTTTTCATTTACCGGTTAAATGCAAATATCTCCATGGTTGAATAAGATAAAAGCAATATACAAATTCTTTTTACTCAGATTTGCAAACATTTTGTTTTCACACAGCTAAATTGGATTTTTTTAAAGAAACGACCCAATGATTTTTAAAGAAATAAAATTAAAGACGAACCATCTTTCAGCATTGTTCCATTTTTATAACGATGTGATAGAACTGCCGGCTGAATATTTGGATGAAAACCGAATTGCTGTTAATGCCGGAGAATCGAAATTAATTTTTGAAAAAGCAAAGGACCATACGTACCCTTTCTATCATTTTGCTTTTAATATTCCTTCTAATAAAATAAATGAATCATTACTTTGGCTGCAAGGAAAAGCACCCGCTCTGTGGCTTGAAGATTATAACAGTAATATAGCTGACTTTGCAAAATGGAATGCAAAATCTGTTTATTTTATGGATCCGGCAGAAAACATTGTTGAGCTTATTGCAAGATATGATTTGGGTGATGACGTTGCTGACACGTTCTCGTCAAAACATTTTCGAAATATAAGTGAAATAGGGTTGGTGTTTTCCCATGAAGTTTTTGGTAAAAAAGTTGAGAAGATTTTAAGCGATTGCCGGTTAAATTATTTTCTAAAACAGCCGCCACTTTCGCATTTCAGGGCAATTGGCGACGACTCGGGATTATTCATTATTGTTCCGGAAAACAGGAATTGGTTTCCAACAAAAAAGCCTTCCGGCATCTACCCAACGGAAGTGTCTTTTATCAACAACAATGAATTATTGAGGTTGAAAATTTAAGAGGAAGCGTATGTTTAACATTTTTTGGTAAAGTTCTTGAAACAAGACCTTGAAAAAATAATGACGACCATAAAATTCCTGATCACTATATTTTTAATTGGAGTAATTATTAGCGGCTGCCACAAAAAAAATTATCCTTCCAGAACACCCGCAATAAACGCAGATAGTGCCGCAGCTAATATAAAAAGAAGCGATTCATTGCTTGCAAGAAAAGCTGCATTAAAGCGGCATGTAAAAGTCCCTGTTCCAAAAATGATTTCTGTTAACGATAGCGCGGCACATAAAAGCGTAGATGGAAGATTATATTACGATGTGCTCGGCCATCGTTACTGGCGCAATTATAAAGA
>JALZAJ010000319.1 GCA_030948465.1 Bacteroidota bacterium | reverse complement strand
CCTCAAATTTTGGGTATGGTTAATAAAGTTAATCACCTCATAACCGTTGAGGAATTGGCTTAAAATAGTATTTATTAAAGCAATCCCTTTTTATTGGGAGTTAAGTTCAAAAAATTACAATGCAAATACATGATTTAAGACCGGCAGTTGGATCAACTCATAAGCAGAAGAGGCTTGGTCGCGGTGAAGCATCAGGAAAAGGTGGCACGTCAACCAAAGGTAATAAAGGCGGCCAAAGCAGGGCAGGTTATAAAATTAAAATGGCTCACGAAGGTGGCCAGATGCCCATTCAGAGAAGACTCCCCAAGAGGGGCTTCAAAAATAATAATCGTATAGAATATAAAGTTTTCAATCTGGGACAGATAGACCAGCTTATTGAGAAACATGACCTTAAAGAATTTTCTCCTGAAAATTTGTATATCAATAACCTGATCGGGCAAAATGACAGAGTGAAAATATTAGGGAATGGTGTTTTGAAGGCAAACATTCCTTTCAAGGTAAATGCAGTGAGCGAAAAAGCGAAAGGAGCAATTGAATCAGCCGGCGGAACTATCGAAATAGTAAAATAAATAATTGATATTTGCATTTGGAATTGCAAATAATTAAATCTTGATCATTCTGTGAAGAAATTCATCAATACATTAAAAAATATCTGGACAATTGAAGAATTGAGAAACAAAATTCTTGTTACTCTTTTGCTCATTCTCGTCTATAGGTTAGGTTCTCATATTGTGCTTCCCGGCCTCGATCCAAATAAGCTCACTAATTTGCAAAATAGCTCTAAAGGCGGCATGCTCGGGCTTTTAGATGCATTTGTAGGAGGCGCTTTTTCCAAAGCATCAATCTTTGCTTTAGGTATCATGCCCTATATTTCTGCATCTATCTTTATGCAATTGATGACCATTCTGGTACCGCAAATTGCCAAAATTCAAAAGGAGGGCGATAGCGGAAGGAAAAAAATTAATCAATGGACAAGGTATCTTACCGTAGTGGTAACAGCCTTCCAGGCTGCGGCATATATAGGTTTTTTAACTACTTCCAATAGGGAAGCTTTGTTAGAAGCGTATACTGGTTTCTTTTGGATTTCCACCGTGGTTATACTTACGGTAGGAACGTTATTTGTAATGTGGCTTGGGGAAAAAATAACTGATAAGGGTCTTGGAAATGGTACCTCTATAATTATTATGGTTGGTATTTTGGCAAGGTTACCACAGTCGTTTATGCAGGAATTTTCAGCAAAGCAAACACGCGGCGGTGGTGGTTTATTAATATTTCTTATTGAAATCGCAGCTTTTATCGCGGTGATTCTTGGATTGATATTGTTGGTACAGGGAGTGAGAAAGGTGCCTGTAAATTATGCGAAACAAATTGTGGGTAACCGCCAGTTTGGTGGTGCCCGGCAGTTTCTGCCATTGAAAGTAAATGCCGCAGGTGTAATGCCGATCATTTTTGCGCAGGCAATCATGTTCCTTCCCACGATTTTTGCGGGCTTTCAAACGTCGGGAAAAAATTGGGCATTGTATTTTACAGATCACACGAATTTTATTTACATGATCATCTATTCGATTATGGTAATTGGTTTTACTTTTTTATATACGGCGCTTATTTTTAATCCCAAGCAAATGGCTGATGATCTTAAAAGAAGCAACGGTTTTATTCCAGGCGTAAAACCTGGCCAGCCTACTACCGATTATATCGGTACTATTATGGATCGCATCACGTTGCCGGGAGCCGTATTATTAGCCTTTGTCGGCATTCTGCCAGGTATTGCGCAGCTTATGGGTGTAACCCAGGGATTCGCTACGTTCTATGGTGGAACGTCCCTTCTTATCATGGTAGCAGTTGTTTTGGATACGCTACAGCAAATAGAAACTCAATTGCTAATGCGTCAATACGATGGGCTGATGAGTACGGGCCGGATACAAGGCAGACAAACCGTGGCACCAGGTGTAACGGGTAATTTATAATTCTTAATAACCATATTTTATTTTACCCTGGCCTTTCAAGTCAGGGTATTTTTTTAAAAGTGACATCAATGATTATTTATAAAAACCAGGAAGAAGTAGAACAGATCAGGCAGAGTTGTTTGTTGGTCAACGAAGCAATTGCCGAAGTGGGAAAGATTGTAAAACCTGGCATATCCACCATGGAATTAAATAACCTGGCAGAGGAATTTATAAGGGATCATAATTCCATTCCGTCATTTAAAAATTATCATGGTTTTCCTTATGCCTGTTGTATGTCAGTGAATGATGCAGTAGTTCATGGTTTTCC
>JALZAJ010000283.1 GCA_030948465.1 Bacteroidota bacterium | reverse complement strand
ATTGTTGAAGTAGTTTTTTATTTTGGGCAAAAGATGATGCTTCTGATTTTCATTCACTTTCATAACGGCTTCCAGAATCTTAAAATCATATTGATACTGATGCGATGATTTCGCTAACGCTTTCACGTCTTTGGGGAAACAGCTTCCTCCATAACCAATTCCGGGAAATAAAAATCGTCTGCCAATCCTTTCATCACTTCCTAATCCTCTTCGTACCATATCCACGTCTGCTCCCATTTTTTCGCACAGTTGGCCGATCTCATTCATAAAGGAAATTTTAGTTGCCAGGAAAGCATTGGCCGCATACTTCGTAAGCTCCGCAGATTTTTCATCCATATAAAGAATAGGATTTCCCTGCCTTACAAATGGCCCGTATAATTCTCCCAATAATTTTTTTGATCTTTCTGATGAAGTGCCTATTACCACGCGATCGGGTTTCATAAAATCATCTACAGCTACTCCTTCCCGTAAGAACTCGGGATTGCTTACTACATCGAAGGCTTCTTCCATATTATCATTTCCCACTTCTTTCGCGCTTAATAAAATCGCTGCTTTCACTTTATCGGCGGTGCCTACGGGTACCGTGCTTTTATTGATAACAATTTTATATTCGTTTCTATTAATAAGCTTTCCAATATCTTTCGCAACCTGCAAAACATACTTAAGATCGGCGCTGCCATCCCCATCTGGCGGCGTAGGCAAAGCGAGGAATATTATTTTCGCATCTTTGATCGCATCTTTAAGAGATGTGGTGAAATGCAACCGTTCTTCTTTTTCATTTCTTAAAAAGATCTTCTCAAGACCCGGTTCATATATAGTGACTTTCCCTGAAGATAATTTTTTTACCTTTTGTTCATCGATGTCAACACAAGTAACATTATTGCCGGTTTCGGCGAAGCATGTTCCTGTTACTAATCCTACATAGCCTGTTCCGATTACTGCAATATTCATGACTGTTTTTTTATATATTCTAAAACTTTTTTTGTAATATAATTAAGTTGTTCTTCATCCATTTCTGTGTGCATAGGCAGGGAAAACACCCGCTCTGAAAGCCAATCTGTTTTTTCAAGATCATAATTTGCCCCTCCGAAGGAAGCGAACATTTTTTGCCTGTGCGCCGGCACCGGGTAATAGATCATGGAGGGAATATTGTTTTGAGATAAATGCTCCACCAATTCATCTCTAAAGTCCCTGGGACGGGGCACATTCTTAATGATAAGAGTGTACTGATGAAATACATGTTTACAATATGTTGCGCGGAATGGAGTTGAAATAAATTCACTTCCCGCAAAGGCCTTATCATAATAATCAGCCGCTTTTATCCTTGCATTTATATACCCGTCCAATAACGGTAACTTAATATTTAATATTGCTGCCTGCAATGCGTCCAATCTTGAATTGCAGCCAACCATTTCATGATAATATCTTTTTCTTTGCCCGTGGTTGGCGATCATCTTCAATTTTTCTGCCAGGACATCATCATTGGTAAACATGGCCCCGCCATCGCCATAGCAACCTAAATTTTTACTCGGGAAAAATGAAGTGCATCCAATAGTTCCTATGCTGCCTGTTTTTTTTACCGATCCATCACTATAATAATAATCACCTCCGATAGCCTGGGCATTATCTTCAATTACGAACAGGTTATGTTCCTCTGCAATCGCCATTATTTCTTCCATGTCAGCGGAATGGCCATATAAATGAACCGGAACAATTGCTTTGGTCTTGGATGTTATTGCATTTCTGATAGCATCCGGATCGATGCAAAAAGTAGCAATGTCAACCTCAACAAAAACAGGTTTTAGCCGGAGCAATGCGATAACTTCTGTGGTAGCAACGTATGTAAAAGATGGTGTAATTATTTCATCGCCCGGTTCCAGCCCCAGCGCCATCATGGATACCTGCAGGGCATCTGTTCCATTGGCACAGGGAATAACGTGATTCACTCCAAGATAGGCCGAAAGGGATGCGGCAAATTTATTCACGTGAGGACCGCCGATAAAAATTGAACTGCTGATAACGTCGTTTACCGCCGCATCTACCTCATCTTTTATTTTGAGGTACTGTTGCTTTAAATCAACCATGTGCAGGTCTTTCATTCGCTTTTTTTAAAAGGCAGCAAAGATAGGACTTGAATCAAGAAATGAAAATTTGAAATTATTCACAGGGGAATCCATCGGAAGAAATTAGATTTGTTCAAAAAAATTCTTGATCTTATTTTATCACCTCTTCCTGGTAATTTATTCTGCTGGTATTCACCTTGCATCGCTTTGGAATAAAAAAGCGAAATCATGGGTAAAGGGAAGAAATCATTTTTTCAAAAATTTAAAACAAAATTATCCCCCAAAAGCGGGCAAAACTGTGTGGATGCATTGCGCCAGTTTAGGTGAATTTGAACAAGGCCGGCCGTTGCTAAAAAATATTAAGGAAGAATATCCCGGCGCAGAAATTGTTATTACTTTTTTTTCTCCCTCCGGGTTTGATATTGTTAATAAGGATAAAGATTTCCGGCAGGTTTATTACCTGCCTATGGATTCGGCAACCAATGCAAAAAAGCTTATCGATATTTTGAAGCCCGATCTTGTACTTTGGATAAAATATGAATACTGGCATTACTACCTGCGTGAGTTAAAAACTAAAAATATTCCTGTTCTTCTTATTTCCGGAGTTTTCTTACCCAGTCAGCCTTTTTTTAAATGGTATGGAAAATTCTGGCGGCAAATGCTGGAGACCTTTTCTCATTTTTTTGTCCAGAATAATTTATCAAAAGAACGGCTGCAAGCATTGGTTTCTGAAAATAAAATTTCTATCCCGGGCGATACGCGTTGTGACCGGGTCATAAATATCGCCTCAAATTTTATAGACGTTCCGGGCATCAGGGAGTTTTGCGGCGATAGCCAGGTTATTGTAGCAGGAAGCACCTGGGAAGACGACGAAGCTGAATGGATTCATTTTGTAAAAACGTACCCGGCGATAAAATTTATTATCGCCCCGCATGAAATTGATGCTGAAAATATCAGCGACGTAAAAAAAGAATTTTCAGGCTCAATAACGTATTCGGAGTGGATCATTAAACAAGGGGTGAAGAATAGTGACAACGGGCAACTAACTACCGTGAAAAATTACAACATACCGCCAACAAATTGTCTTATTATTGATAACATTGGGATGCTGGCGAGGTTGTATAAATATGCAACTATAACGTATGTGGGTGGAGGGTTTGACTATAACGGCCTTCACAATATACTGGAAGCCGCTGTTTATGGAAAGCCGGTAATTTTTGGCCCGGAATATGAAAAGAATTTTGAAGCACAGGAGCTTATTGATTGCACCGGCGCGATAAGTATTGAAAATGCATTGGAGCTTGAAAAAATGGTGAGTGAATTGTTAGCAAATAAAAATGAGCTGTTGTCGAGAGGAGAAGCATCCCGTAAATATGTTTATAAAAATGCAGGCGCCTCGGCTAAAATTATGGAATATATAAAAGAAAGAAAATTGCTCAGCGCCCCGAGCTTTAACGCTTAAGAAAATCTTCTCTTCACTAACTGATCAAATTGTTTTACTACGGGATCACTGTCAAGCCATCCGATCTTCACTTTGAGTTCCCGGCGGATCCAGTATTCAGCTTCCGCAAATATTGAAAAATTTTGAATGGTCTTAATGCTGCGCTCATACATTGCTTCATCGCCGCGAAACAATTCGTTTAAAAAAAGATACCGGTCATTAACGCCAATTGCTTTTCTTAAATCTTTGATTGGCGTTTCGGTCAGCTTTTGCGAAAGTTCGATCTTTACTTCCTTGAGGCGGTCATTTAATGATTCGGGATATTCAAAAGGTATTTCATTTCTTTTGGCAGGCTTGGTTTCTAATGGAGTTTGATGCGCCAGTGTCGGCATGTCCTCAATAGGGTCGTACACAAAGTCTGGCTTGGCGTGTGCGCTTAACGAATTCACTACTTCAGCTTTCTTTTTAATCTGCTCCAGCTCTTCTTCAATTTCTTTTTCATCAACCTGTAATACTTGTATTACCTTTTCTTCGGGCGCTGCTGCAAAAGATAAAGCGGATTTGTTTTCGTACGTCGTACTGGCAAGAAATGGCATAATCACAGAAACTTTTTCACGGCTGACCGTTTTAACTCCGGGCTTACTTTGAAGTTCCGCAACAAGCATTTGTGCAGTATGAAGAAGCAATTCGCCGGAAGTATTTTCTTCCAGTTGCTTTTGTAATTTTCTTATGAGTGTGGACACTCTTTCCATCTGGAATTTTAAACGATGATTTTTCAAATAGGCAAAGGAAAAATGTTTATCATGAATTAACATAAATCATTAACCTTGCAAAATGGCTAAGTTACAAATTGAAATTAAAATTAAATACAAAAAATGTTTATAGAGCCGAATTTTAGAGGAGAACGGCGTGGTTGGATCGAGGTAATTTGCGGCAGTATGTTCAGCGGAAAAACAGAAGAGCTGATAAGAAGATTAAACCGGGTAAAAATTGCAAATTTAAAAGCCGAAATTTTTAAACCCTCCGTAGATAGACGATACGATGAAGTGAGAATAGTAAGCCATGATGAAAATAAAATTCATTCCACACCGGTTGATAATTCACAAACCATACTTTTGCTTGCGCAGAATGTGGATGTCGTGGGCATCGACGAAGCCCAGTTTTTCGACGACCAGATAACGATCGTTTGCGAAAAACTTGCATTAAAAGGTATACGGGTTATTGTAGCCGGGCTTGATATGGATTATACAGGAAAACCGTTTGGGCAAATTCCTAATCTTCTTGCAGTGGCAGACTATATCACGAAACTTCATGCGATCTGTATGATATGCGGCAACATCGCAAATGTGAGTTACCGCAAAGTTACAGACGGAGGACAGGTGTTGCTGGGGGAGAAAGATATTTACGAGCCGAGATGCAGGCATTGCGCTGCTCTTAAATAATATTCAACAGTTAAAAAGATTGATTCCTATAATGCTACTTCACTGTGCGCAACAGTTGCCGTTTAAGGCCGGCACTTTATTAATTTTTAGTGAAAAATGCCGGCAGGTTTTCAGGCTTAACCGATCAGCCATCACTTATATCGCTATAGGCAACGTGGTGTTACAGAGGAAGAGGCAAGGCCGGGGGAAGCATTTTCCATGAATAAGAATGTTGAAAAAACAATCTTATCATTTTGATGCTTTGCCCTTGAATATTTGGCTTTTTGGGGGTCAAAATTTCTTTGGGAAACCTAAATTAACCCTTTATTTGAAATTTGATACCGCGTAGAAGTACTCATTTTTTCAGGATTAATAAAAATAAAGCCAATCGATTTTCAACAGGAAAGGAACACACTGAATAATATTAGCAAGCTTGCAGCCATGTCAAAAATTTTTATTTTATTAAAAAAAGATTTACTTCTCGAGCTTAGGCAGCAGCATACGTTTTATGGGATCCTGTTGTATGTCGCTTCGACTATTTTTGTTTTATATCTTGCCATGGGGCAGCCGGAAAGCACCGTTTATAACGGCTTATTTTGGATGATACAATTGTTTGTATGTGTAAACGCGGTGGCTAAAAGCTTTTTGCAGGAAAGCAAGGGAAGGATGCTCTATTTTTTTTCGATTACCAGCCCCGTTATTTTTATAATTGCAAAACTCATATACAGCACGCTGGTTATGTGCATCATGATTTTTGTAAGCTTATTACT
>JALZAJ010000262.1 GCA_030948465.1 Bacteroidota bacterium | reverse complement strand
AACAATGATCTGAAACTTAGATCTTCTTCCTTCATGTGAGTATCAATACCAAATACCAGTTCTTCTTTAGGCAATCTTTTGAAAGTGCCAAACAGCCTATCCCAAATACTTAGCACATCGCCATAATTGCAATCCGTATAAGGTTGCTTATAGTGGTGATGTACCTGGTGAAGATTGGGTGTAATGAAAATTAAACCGATGATGCTGTCCGTGTATTCGGGAATGCGGAGATTCATGTGAGCGAATAAGGTGGTAAATGCCTGAATGATCTGGCGAACTATTAAAACCCAGAATAGCGTCCCGCTCACAAAAACCCAAAGCAACGTAAAAGTTAACCGTATAATCCCTTCTACTGGATGTTCCCGCAATGTTGTAGATACATCCACTACATTATCGCTATGATGTACCAAATGAAATGCCCAAAGCTTTTTTACTTTGTGCATAATCACATGATAAACGTATTCTCCCAAATCCAAAAAAATAAAAGCTACAATAAACATAAACAACGAACTGTTGCCAAAATTTAAATGGTATAAGAAACCAAATTGATGAAACGATGTCCATGAAATGATTTTTACAAAAGCCAACCCCAAAAGAAACTGCCCAGGAATATTGGTGAAAATAAAAGGCGCATTTATAAAAGCATGCTTCCACTTTTTATAATTTAAAATCACCCCGCAAGGTTTTCCATATTCCAGCTAATAAAAAAAACGCCGACGAATAATAGTAATTCGATTTGCTCACCATTAGCAGAAATGAAATGCTGAAAGTGATTATCCATCAGTTATAATATATAGTTGGTTTACAAACCTTTTTTAAATAATAAATCTTTTCCTAAAAGTTCAAAATCCCAATAGCCGCGCACTTTTAAATAACCATCTCTTGTAATGGAGGCTTTAGCATTCCAGTCTTTTCCACTGCTGGGATCATAAATTCTTCCGCCTTGCCAGTTGTTATGTTGTTCATTATAGATAAGCCCGTACATCACGACTAAGCCAATTATTTTTTGTTTGCGCAATGCTTCGTCAGGATTCTTCCAATCGCACCTTCCATTCATTGGCCTGTTTTTATCATCGCTGTCGTCAATCCATATTACTTTTCCCCTGTATTCTTGCCCGGTTTTATATATCTCTACTTCGAGATTATTTTCAGTATTAATCCACCGGCCCATGATATCATCGGCATTATTTTTAGACGCCACGTTTACGGTATACGTTACGCTGATAAGTGAAAGAAAAAATAACTTTATCATAAAAAATATTTTGGAATGAAAACGTAAGGCAAAGATAAAACCTATACCTCCTGGCATAAGAATTATTCAACAGGGAGGAGGCAGAAGAAATAATGCAGGAAGGTTTTGTACAGGTTTTTAAATCATTGCACAACTTTAAATATGCCGGGTCGTTTGAAGGTTGGATAAGAAAAATCATGGTGTATTGTGCTATACAAAAGTATCGTTCAAAATCTAAAATGCACCCCGTAGTGGATATAGAAACAATTCAGACGGAGCAGATATGCAAAGAAGATATTTTAGCCAGGATACAGAAAAAGAATTGCTGCAAATGGTTCAGGCTTTACCGCCTGCTTACAGGATGGTTTTTAATCTTTACGTTTTTGAAGGAATGAAACATAGGGAGATTGCCAGCGAGTTAGGTATATCTTGTTCATATACTTTTCTTACAGTTCTTATAATAGATTTTTTGCCATCGTATGTTACTGAAAGCACTTCAATGCCCAAAGACTTTAATATCTGCAAATCTTGTTTCAGTTCCTTATAAAATTCATTGGTGGAATAGCGGAAGTATGCACGCATACCGGTGAGCACTGTCATAATACTGGATAAGGTATAAAGTGCGGTCGAAATAGGTACCATTAATAATTAACCGAAGCCCTGTTCTATCATCGCTTTATCATTTTGTCTTTTACAATTTCATTAATAACTTTTTCCCGTAAGTTTTGGCTTATTACAATCTTTTCATTTCCAATATCCAAAATGTTGCCTTCTATACTTTTTATTTTGTTTATGTTCACAATAAAAGATTTATGTACTTTAATAAAAATGTCTAGGGGCAATTGATCTTCTAAACTTTTGATAGTAACATACACCATCATTTTTTTTGAATTTGTATGCAGCATTACATAATTCAACATTGCTTCGACATATAACAAATCGTAGAAAAAAATTTTTTCAATATGATTGTCACATCTAATAAAAAAATGATCGCTGCTGTTTTGCGGTTGAGTTACCGATAGTTTTTTTAAATCATGATTTTCTTTTGCTTTATTACATGCTTTTAAAAATCTGTCAAATGCGATGGGTTTTACCAGGTAATCCAAAACGTCTAGCCCATAAGCTTCTGCAGCATACTCAGCATAAGCGGTAGTCATAATAATATTTGCTTTGGTGTGAGAACTTTTTAAAAAATCTATGCCATTTATTTTTGGCATATTGATGTCTAAAAAAATAATGTCAACATCATTGTTGTTTAATAACGACATTGCTTTTAAAGGATTTTCTGCCTGCCCTGCCAGCTCGAGATAATCTATTTCTTCAATAAATTCCTGTAGTATTTTTCTGGCAATTGGTTCATCGTCTATTATGATGCATTTTAGTTTCATGCTAAGTCAATTATTAAATTTGCTTCGTAAAGATCATTTTTAATATTCGTTGTAAGTTCATATTTATTAGTGCAACAAAGCTCTAATCTTCGTTTCAAGTTTGCAATACCAATCCCTCCCGGACTTACGATTATTGATGATTGATGTTGTTCCGTTGTGTTAGAGAAATAACTATGTAAAACTTTGTTTTTCGTGAACAGTTTAATTACGATTATATTTTCTTTGTCAGTAGAATTGCTTACAAATTTGAAAGCATTTTCGATAAGAACAACTAACAATAGCGGCGTAATCTCTAACCCGCTTTCTATATTTTCAATTTCAACTTTCACAATAAGATTTTCATCTTTTCGTAACTGCTGAAAAGCAATATAATTTTTAATGTACTCAACTTCTTTTTGCAAACTGATTTTTTCTGTAGTGCAATCGTACAATTGATACCTCAATAGTTCAGAAAATTGTAACAGTATGTTCCGGGCATCCTGGTTGTTTTTATCAATATGCCCGTAAATAGTATTTAAAGAATTGAAGAGCGAATGCGGATTTATTTGTGCCTTTAAAAACCCCAATTCATTTTTTATTTTTTCTTTTTCCGATAGTTCTAATTGTTGCTGGCCTTGTATCCTGTCAATAATCATTTTTCCCATTGCAATCAGCAATACCCAAAAGGAAATATTAAACAGTGAATTTATGTACAATGTGCCAAAGGATGATGCAGGTGTTGCATGAAAAAAATGCAGGTTCATTTGCACTGCTACCAAAGCCCTGAGGAATGCTGAAAGTAAAATTGTTATAAGTATAGCTAAAACAAAAAGAACATATTTTCTTTTAATCAAAAACTGAGGAATTATAAAATTACTGATGGCATAATAATCTGCCGTAATAAAAATTAAATAGCAAAACTCAATGGTCATTGTTTTGGTTATTGAAACAGAATAGCTGCGAAAAACAAGTATCCATACCAGGTATATACCTAACCAAAAAATGATATGATGTAAAAGATTTTTTTGTGTAAGCAAAATATTTTATTCTCCAAGGGAGTCCTTATGGACAAAGGTAATACACCCTTTTACTTATAAAATATTGTTA
>JALZAJ010000253.1 GCA_030948465.1 Bacteroidota bacterium | reverse complement strand
CTTTGAGCGTCTGCAAAATGGTTTGCAAACATGATAATAATTACCAAAAAATATTTAATAGTTCTATAGATATTCATCACTTCTGCATTTAAGATAATGATAAGTCTTTTTAGTTTCGGGGTTGCACCCTGCGAGTAACTGAGGATAGGGTTGCCAACCTTTTGAAGGTTGGCAACCCTTAATGGATCGGCTGCCACTAAAGTTTAGTCATGCCCTTTAACACCAAATCTTTATAAATTTCCTTTTTTCATTTCATCTACTGCATAGTTAGTTGCTCTTGCCGTTAATGCCATGTAAAATATAGAAGGGCTTTGATTTGCAGTGCTCGTCATGCAGGCGCCATCGGTCACAAATACATTTTTACAGTTGTGAAACTGGTTCCATTTATTTAATAAAGATGTTTTTGGATCCTTGCCCATTCTGCATCCGCCCATTTCATGTATGTCTCTTCCGGGCGCCCAATGATTATCATGATGATGAATATTTTTTACGCCCATTGCATCAAACATTTCACTTCCCTGCGTAATGAAATCTTTTAATAATTTTTCATCATTTTCATCATAGTCAACATTCGTTACCAAAAGAGGAATTCCCCATTCATCTTTTTTGTCCTTACTCAAGGCAACATAATTGGTTTCTTTAGGTACCGTTTCTCCCTGCATGTACATGTACATGCCCCACCCACCCATCGTTGCTAAATTATCCTTATACGCTCCCCCGATTTGTTCAGGAAGCTGCTGGCCATCAGCGCGATTACGATAGCAGCCCATGAAAGCCATATATCCACCCACAAACTCCATATCATTAGCATGCAGGTTTCTGAAGTTCGCCATCATACTTTCCGAAGGCCTGCGGCCATAATAATATTTGTCAAGATAACCCTCCACATCGCCACCCACTGAGCCCCGGTAGTTTTGAAAGCAAACATATTTTCCAAGCAAACCATTGTCATTTCCAAAACCATTTGGAAAGCGGCCTGAAGTTGAGTTCATCAAAATAAGATTGGAATTTAATGCGGAGGCGTTCATAAAAATGATCCTTGCAAAATAATCAGTTGCCTCTTTTGTATTTGCATCGATTATTTTTACGCCGATAGCTTTTTGTTTTTGTTCATCATATATAATCGAATGCACGACAGAAAATGGCCTGATGGTTAAATTACCCGTTCTCTCTGCCCAGGGAAGTGTTGATGAATTAGAGCTGAAATATCCGCCGAACGGGCATCCACGCATACATTTATCTCTGGCCTGGCATTGTCCCCTGCCCTGCTGATGATGAATATCTTTTGCTTCGGTCAATTGCGCCCATCGTCCGTGAATCATAAACCTGTCTTTATATTTTGAAAGCAATTTTTGCTTCATATCTTTTTCAGGGCAATTCATTTCAAAGGGCGGAAGGTATTCGCCATCCGGCATTGCTTCCAGCCCATCCTTATTACCGCATATACCGGAGAAAATCTCTACATGCGAATACCAGGGCGCTATATCCTCGTAGCCGATCGGCCATTCAATTCCATAACCATATTTTGCCGGATTAATAAATTCATATTCACTCCACCGCGGGCAAGCTCTTCCCCAGATAAGCGATTTGCCGCCTACCTGGTAGCCGCGAATCCATTCAAACGGCTTTTCCTGCACGTAGGGGTGATCGTTATCTTTAATAAAAAAATGCGCCGTCGCTTCATCGAAGCCTGCCGCTTTTGTGATCAAAGGATTTTCTTCCATGAATTTTTCTGTCATCTGCCCGCGATGTTTAAACTCCCATGGATTCATAGTGGCAGTAGGATAGTCTTTGTTATGCACCACATTTCTTCCTCTTTCCAGCACTAAAGTTTTTAACCCTTTTTCACAAAGCTCCTTTGCTGCCCAGCCTCCGCTTATTCCTGAGCCGACAACTATGGCATCAAATGTATTTTTTTGAACACCTTTTGAATTAATATTTACATGAAGGGAATCACCGGGCATACAATCGTATTGAAAAATTAAAAATGAGAATGCAGATACTAAAGTTATCGCATTTGTATTTATATTTTTTAAGGTATTCGTGCGCTATAAATTTTTCATCATTCACAACTTTATTTTATATTGAAAAAAATAATTGCCGCATTGAATGAAAAATATATCATAAGAAAAGCAGTGGAATTTGTAAAAAAAGAATTAAAAGGGGCAGAAGGCGGGCACGATTGGTGGCACATAGAAAGGGTTTGGAAAAATGCAAAATTCATCGCGGAAGCAGAACATGCAAACAACTTTATTGTAGAATTAGGCGCATTGCTTCATGATATTGCCGATGCCAAATTTCATAATGGAAATGAAGATGCCGGAGCGCAAAAAGCAAGAGTATTCCTGGAGAGCTTACCGGTAAATAATGAGGCGATCCGGCATATCGAAAACATCATTAAAAATATTTCCTTTAAAGGAGGCAATTTCACACCCGGCTTTTATTCCATAGAATTAGCAATCGTTCAGGATGCTGACCGGCTCGATGCATTGGGAGCAATTGGAATTGCAAGGGCGTTTAATTATGGCGGCTTTAAAGGCAGGGAACTGTATAATCCCTCAATAAAACCTAACCTCAAAATGAGTAAAGAAACTTACCGAAAAAGCACGGCTCCCACGATCAATCATTTTTATGAAAAATTATTATTACTCAAAGAAAAAATGAACACCGGAACAGGTAAAAAATTAGCTGAAGAACGTCACCGGTTCATGGAGCAATTTCTTAATGAATTTTATAAAGAATGGAATGGCGAAAAATAATATTTGCTGAATAACTTTCCTTTATCGTGCGTTCCTGCAAAAGCAGTGCAGCTCAAATTCTTCTGCTCCCGCCGCTAAACAAATTATTATACACCATACATACCGGTAAAAACCAGGAAGATTTTATTCAGAAACACTTTAAATCAAAAGCAGTCAAATAAACCATCCTGGTCTGTGCCATTTAAAATATGTTCATTCAAATTTAAATCCTGATTTTCAAACGTTGGCAACCTTTAGCGCGGAGAGAAGAATTGGAATGCACCCAAAAAGCTTGTATTAATTTTTAATTTATCTTAGTCATAAATAGCTTTTCTTTTCATCTTCACCGGGCTCAAATACTTTTAAAAATGAAATTACTTAAGAACTCTTTTTTAGCAATTATATTTTGTCTTAGTCATACTGCTTTTATTTTTGCACAACCCATTTCTTCAACCCAAATAGATTCGTTGGTTGAGAAAACTTTAAAAACATTTGACGTACCAGGCATTGCTGTCGCCATAGTAAAAGATGATAAAATAGTTCATGAAAAAGGATACGGCGTCCGGTCTCTTAACACGAAACTAAAGGTGGATGAACACACACTATTTGGCATCGCTTCCAATACAAAAGCTTTTACTGTAGCCGCTCTTGGTATATTGATAGACGAGGGTAAACTTAAATGGGACGACAGGGTTACTGATTACATTCCTGAATT
>JALZAJ010000238.1 GCA_030948465.1 Bacteroidota bacterium | reverse complement strand
ATCGACAAATTCTTTTTTATCAAACACCAGTAAGTCCGTCGCTTTCTCTCCAACTCCAATAAATTTTACAGGGATTTTAAATTGATCAGCAATTGCTAATACTACTCCGCCCTTTGCTGTGCCGTCCAACTTTGTAATGGCGATAGCAGTTACTTCCGTTGTGGCCGTAAAATGTTTTGCCTGCTCAATCGCATTTTGGCCCGTACTTCCATCGAGCACCAACAATACTTCGTGCGGCGCTCCCGGTAATACTTTACTTATGGATCGCTTTATTTTACTTAGCTCATCCATTAAATGAATTTTGTTGTGAAGCCTGCCTGCCGTATCAATGATCACCACATCTGCATTCCTGGCAACACCACTTTGTACAGCATCAAAAGCAACGGCGCTTGGGTCAGCGCCCATCGCGTGTTTTACAATAGGCACCTTTGCACGTTCACTCCAGATATTTAACTGGTCAACAGCGGCTGCCCTGAAAGTATCTGCAGCGCCTAATAAAACGGATTTGCCTGCGAGAGAAAAATTATGTGCCAGCTTGCCAATTGTGGTTGTTTTTCCTGCACCGTTTACTCCTACCACTAAAATTACATGTGGCTTATGTGCAGGTAATTCATAACTTTTATAAGAGGTATCACTTGGGGAATCTACAAGAACAGCTTGTATTTCGTCTTTTAAAATCCTGTTTAACTCAGCCGTATTTATGTATTTGTCTTTTGCAATCCTCTTCTCGATTCCGTCAATAATTTTTACGGTGGTATCTACACCTACGTCTGCACTTACGAGTGCATTTTCAAGATCATCCAGCACCTCTTCATCTACGGTGCTTTTGCCGGCTATTACTTTTGTAATCTTGTCAAAAAAACCCTGCTTCGTTTTTTCAAGTCCCTGATCCAGGCTTTGCTTTTGCTCTTTTTTTCCAAAGATCTTATCGAAAAGTCCCATTCTCTAAATTTAGTAAAGGGTAAAAATAAATAAAGCTATCCGCAACTTATGCCGGATAGCCTTTAGAATAAATTTTGAATACCAAAAATTAACTGCCCAATAAATCTTTGAGCTTGTCCTTATGAACAATAGATTCTTTAAAAGTATAAGATCCGGATTTCGGGCTGCGAACCGTGCGAACCACTTTGGTCCAGTTCTTAGCTTCTGCTGCAGACTTTTGGTCTTTTGTTTTGATCGCGGTTTTAGCTGATTTTGCCATGATATAAATTTGCTAATGTGATAATTCGCCAGTTAGCTATGTAGCCAACTAACCAATTAAATTATTTAATTTCTTTATGAACAGTTACTTTTTTCAGAATTGGATTGAATTTTTTTAATTCCAATCTTTCCGGGGTATTTTTTTTGTTTTTCCTGGTAATGTAGCGGCTTGTTCCTGCCATGCCTGAAGTCTTATGCTCCGTGCATTCTAAAATTACCTGTACCCTGTTTCCCTTTTTTGCCATAACAAATGTTTAAAAATATTTATTCAGATCTTCACGCCTTGAGCTCTCATTTCTTTCACGACGTTAAACAGGCCATTTTTATTAATAGTACGAATTGCTTCAGATGATAATTTTAAGGTGATCCATTTATCTTCTTCTGCGAGGAAATACTTTTTCTTCTGCAAATTGGGGAGAAACCTCCGCCGCGTCTTTATATTTGAATGCGAAACAGTGTTACCCGTTATCGGCCTTTTTCCTGTTACCTGACATACTCTAGCCATAATGATCTTTTTTTCGGACGGCAAAGGTAACGAAGAATTTTTTAGTTGAAAAATTATTAAGGGAGTTTTTTTTGGCTATAAGCATAGGCTGACATAATGGTTAGTTTTTAGGTGAAATTTGTACAGGCATAATTTATGTGACGACATTATTTAAAATTGAATTATGGAAACTTTTGCTAAAATAATAAATGACGAGAAACCGGTTCTTGTCGATTTTCATGCCGAATGGTGTGGGCCATGTAAACAGATGGCTCCTGAGCTGAAGCGTTTTGCCCAAAATAACAAAGACGCTGTAAGAGTTTTAAAAATTGACATCGATAAAAATCAGCCAACTGCGGGTCACTTCAACATACAAGGCGTACCAACGCTGATCCTTTTCAAAAAAGGAAAAATTCTTTGGCGACAATCGGGAGCTATGAGTGCTAAACAAATCTCGGATGCGGTAAATTCGCACCTGTAAAATTTATAAACCTATTTCAACCAAAATTAATTTATGGGAAATAACAGGATAAGCTCCGTACATACAGGAGGCATGAGTTTTTTGACTCAAATAAACGGGCATAAATTAACGATTGATCTTGATAAAGCCGGCGGTGGTAATGACCTCGGCCCTGGTCCAAAAATATTAATGCTTGTTTCCCTTGCGGGCTGCACCGGGCTGGATGTTGTAAGCATTTTAAACAAAATGAAAGTAAATTTTAGTGATTTCAAAGTGGATGCGGATGCGCATCTTACAGAAGAACATCCTAAAATATATGACACAGTTACATTAATATATAGCATCAAAGTTCAAAAGAACGACGAGCCTAAGGTAAAAAAAGCGGTGGCACTCTCGCAGGAGAAATATTGCGGCGTAAGTAAAATGTTTATGGCTTTTGCGAAACTATCCAGCGACATTGTTT
>JALZAJ010000234.1 GCA_030948465.1 Bacteroidota bacterium | reverse complement strand
GCCGGCACAAAAGCTGTTGCTCCCGGAAGGCACTCAACCCTGATGTTATTTTTTATGCATTCTCTTACAAGCAAAAAAGCAGGGTCGCTAATTCCCGGAGTGCCGGCATCTGTAAGCAACGCCATTGTTTTGCCCATACCTAACTGTTCAATTAAGTGCAGTACAATTTTATGTTCATTATGCTGGTGATAAGGTGTAGTTGGCTTATCAATTTCATAATAACGGAGAAGCTTAGCCGAAGTACGGGTATCTTCAGCTAAAATGAGATCCACTGATTTCAATATTTCAACGGCTCTGAAGGTAATATCGGCAAGATTGCCAATGGGAGATGGAATAAGATATAACATTAATTCAGGTTGTCTTTTGAATTAACTTATTTAAAAAAGCAATTACTTCATCAAACTTCTTTTCACCAAGAATGCTGAAACGTTTTAAAACCCGTGACTGATCAATGGTAAAAAGCTTGTGACATTTGATTACTGATTTTTCAGGAAGTATGCCTAATTCCAGATCATTATTTTTCAATTCAACAGAATACTCGTCTTTAAAAAAGTTGCTTGTAATAACTGCAACCAAAATATCCGGGTAATTTTTGTTATAATTATTATTCGAAATAATTAATACAGGACGTCGCTTGGATGAAGACAAGTCTGAATAGGGAAAAGGCACCAATACAATTTCTCTTTGATTATACATGATCCCACGCACTGTTTTGAGATGGCCACATTTTTTTTAAAGATGCTTCTGTCAGATCATAAGTGTCATTCCCAAAATAAAGGCCGTATTTTTCTTCGTAAAGCAGTTCGATAAGCCTGTTCATTTTTTCAAGAAGATCGTTATTTTTTAATAGGGCAATTTCTTCTTTCATTGCTTCATATTCTGCAACAGGTATTTGAATTGTCTCGTTCATTTATCAAATTTAGTTGATAATTTCGATTGTATATTCTTCCATTACAGGGTTGGCCAGTAATCTTTTGGCAGCTTCTTCGGCAATTTGTTTAGCATCCGTTGCATCACTTGCTTCGATGTGTAATTGAATATGCTTTCCAATCCTAACGTCGTTGATGGTTTTCATACCAAGGCTGGAAAGGCCTCCCATTACGGCTTTCCCTTGTGGATCAAGTAATTCCTTCAGTGGCATTACTTTTATTTCTGCAACAAAGTTCATTCACTTTTTATTTTAGAAGTTGATAACGATATAAGAATATAAAATAAAAAAATAACCGGCACGGCAAGCCATTGTAAAAAGATAGCCGCTATAATCGCGATTATCAGCAAGGCAATTTTAGGCATGTTATTGCGTAACGTATAATCAGGAAATTTCAATGCCATCATTCGCAAATTTGAAGTCATAAGGTAACTTAACAGAATAATTAAAGCATACAGAAGCCACTTATTTATAAGAAGGTTATTGATCGCAGCGATAGTATTAAAATGTAAAATAAGAGGAAAAGAAGCAATCAAAATTCCAACTGCAGGAACCGGTACGCCTTTAAAGCTTACGC
Source organism: Bacteroidota bacterium (assembly GCA_030948465.1). Lineage (GTDB taxonomy): Bacteria > Bacteroidota > Bacteroidia > Chitinophagales > Chitinophagaceae > Ginsengibacter. The sequence continues at coordinate 11,412 of JALZAJ010000234.1, read as the reverse complement.
TTTGAGATTCATCCAAATTAAATTTTGCGAGGCGATAAGCTGCTGCACAACTCAATATAAATGCGGGAGCCAGCCAGGCAATAGAAACGTCTAAGCCATTTTCTTCTCTTGCAAAACTAAACCTGAGCAACTGATAAAAAATAACACCGGGCGCAACTCCAAAACTTACAACATCACTCAAAGAATCCAATTGTTTTCCCAAAGAACTTGAAGCATTCATCATCCGAGCGACAAAGCCATCCAGGAAATCTATTATTGCGGCAATAATTATACAAATTGCAGCCCAGGTAAGTTTTTCGGGAATATTAAAGCTGCTGCTAAAATCTTCATTTACATAAATAATTACCGTATCGGTTTGTAGGGCAAAGACCACAGCCATGCATCCAAAAAATAAATTGAAGAGAGTAAAAATATTAGGAATTGAACTCCTTAGCCCACCCCTAACCCTTAAAGTTGGATTATCCCCAACCCCTGAAGGGGGAAATGAATCGCTTAATTTATTTTGTTCGTCTTCCATTATTAATATGAATACAAATACTCTCTGACAAATGAACCACCATTCTTTTTAGGGATCGGGGCTTACTTCATTATGCTTTCAATCTCGTCTGTAGTTATGGGTATGTTTTTCATTAAATCTTTATTGCCATTTTTGGTTATCCAAAAATTATTCTCAATCCTCACGCCCATCTGTTCTTCCCCGATATAAATTCCAGGCTCAACGGTGAAGACCATACCGGGTTTTATTGGTTCGTTCCTCGTACCCAGGTCATGTACATCAATGCCCAGGTGGTGCGATATGCCGTGATACAAATATTTTCTATAAGCCCTGTTGTCAGGGTCTTCATTTTTGACATCTGCTTTTTTTAACAATCCTATTTTTTGAAAAATAACTGTGGCTTCGTCTCCCACTTTTTCAGTATAATCAATAATGCTGATTCCGGGCTTTAAAATACTAGCGGCATATTGATGTAAATGAAGACAGGCATTATAAACAGTCTTTTGTCGTTTTGTAAATTTTCCATTTACAGGCACTGTGCGGGAAAGGTCTGCAGCATAGTTGCCATAACTCGCGCCAAAATCCATTAATATCATTTCTCCATCTTTACATTCATTGTTGTTATTCACGTAATGTAATGTCCTTGCGCGGTCTCCGCTGGCGATGATACTTCCGTAAGCCGGTGCGGTTGCTCTTTGGGAAAGAAAAGAATGCCATATTTCTGCTTCAATCTCATACTCCATTACTCCAGGTTTTATAAACTGTAATAAACGCCGGAAAGCAGCATCGGTGATATCGATAGCTTTTTGTATCACTTCCACTTCAAGAGGAGTTTTTACAGACCTTAATTCCTTAGTTATTTTAGCGCTGCGCTTGTAATTGTGCAGTGGGTAACGCTCACGCATAGCCGCTGCATAACGGTAATCCCTTACGTTTATCAGGCTGGCTTTCCGGTCATTTTCATTGGTGTTCAGGTAAATCGTATCAGCCAGGTGCATCCACGTTTGCAACATGGCATCATGAACATCGAGCCATATAATTTTTTCAATTCCTGAAATATCCGTGCCCTCTTTGGCGGTGAGCCTGTGCCCATCCCATTTTTCTTTCAATTCGTTGGGCCTTACTAAAACCAAGACTTCCTGGTGTTTCGCATCAGGATTACCGGGGTATAATATCAACATCGAATCTTCCTGCTCAATACCGGTAAGCCACAACAGGTCGGAGTTTTGTTTAAATGGAAACAAGGCATCTCCGTTAGCCGGCATTTCATCATTGCTATTAAAAATGGCGATAGAATTTTTTTCCATTTTCTCAACAAATCTCTTTCTGTTTTGAATAAAAATTTCCGGGTTAAGAGGGAGATACTTCATTTTCTAAAAATTTTGTGGCGTGCAATATACATGATTAAACGATTTTTTATTTTTTTGAAACAAGCATGTGTTAAGAATACACAATAAAAAAGATAAGTTTTTAATCTTTTTAATAAAAGGAGATTACTTGATAATTTTATTCAAGGTCTTTTACGGGAATTTAAAAAAAATAGGCCAAATATTGGATAATTTAAAATATTGCCATAGAATAGCATCTTGTTTTTGAATGATGTCAAAAAGTCGATTCCCTACCTTTGCTTTTTTATAAACGAAAACTTGTACATGTCAATACCCACAATGTTTGCCTTTCCTAAAAAATTACTTTTTTATATTGGATTAAATACTGCAGAAGATATTTATTATCAACTTTCACCTGAAGAGCTCATAAGCCAGTCTGTTGCAAAAGGTGAGGGCGTTTTAAGCGACTCCGGTGCGCTTGTTATAGATACAGGGGAATTTACAGGCCGGAGCCCCGGAGACAAATTTATTGTAAAAGATAAAAATACAGCCGGAACAATTGACTGGAATAAATTCAATATTCCTATTGAAGAAAAATATTTTGATTTGCTTTATTCCAAAATGATGGCCTATCTCGGTGACAAAAAATTATGGATCAGGGATTGTTACGCTTGTGCTCATCCCGCTTACCGACTCAATATCCGGGTGATCAATGAAAATCCCTGCTGCAATCTTTTTGCTTATAATATGTTTTTGCGTCCCGATGAAAATGAATTAACGGATATAGAAATTGATTGGCATTTAATACAAGTACCGCACTTTTATGCCGATCCGGGCACTGATGGAACACCCAACAAAAACTTTGTGATTGTAAATTTTACGAAGAAAATAATTCTCATTGGCGGCACACAGTACACCGGCGAAATGAAGAAAGGGATATTTAGTATTCTCAATTATATTCTTCCGCACGAGCAAGGAGTGCTGAGCATGCATTGCTCTGCCAATGTAGGAAAGGACGGAGACACGGCAATATTTTTTGGTTTAAGCGGAACAGGTAAAACTACGTTAAGCGCCGACCCGCACAGGATGCTGATCGGAGATGATGAGCATGGGTGGAACAACGATTCTGTTTTTAATTTTGAAGGCGGTTGTTACGCAAAAACGATCGACCTCAGTAAGGAAAAAGAACCGGATATTTACAATGCCATTAAATATGGGGCGATACTTGAAAATGTAACTTTTTTTGAAGGCACTGATGAAGTAGATTTTGCAAGCAAAAAAATTACTGAGAATACGCGGGTAAGCTATCCCATTAATTTTATAAGTAATGCGCTGGAGCCTTCCGTGGGTAAAACGCCGAAAAATATTTTTTTTCTGACAGCGGATGCCTATGGCATTTTGCCGCCGATAAGCAAGCTCACACCTGGCCAGGCTATGTATCATTTTATAAGCGGATATACCGCAAAAGTTGCCGGCACAGAGGCAGGGGTGAAAGAACCAAAACCAACATTCAGCGCTTGTTTCGGGGCGCCTTTCCTCCCTTTGCATCCAACGAAATATGCAGAGATGCTAGGAGAGAAAATGAAAGCGCACCAGGTAAATATATGGATGGTAAATACAGGCTGGAATGGCGGCGGATATGGAGTGGGCAGCCGGATGAAGCTGGAATATACCCGCTCTATGATCTCTGCAGCGCTTGAAGGAAAATTAGACAATGTATCCTGCCATCATCACTCAATTTTTGGAATGCTTATTCCTAACGAATGCCCTGGAGTGCCTTCTGAAATGTTAAGTGCGAAATTTACCTGGGAAGATAAAGAAGCCTACGTGGCAACTGCGAAAAAGTTAGCAGATTATTTCATCAATAATTTTGAAAAATATAAAAACTTTGCCAATGAAGAAATGCTTGCCGGCGCTCCTAAATATTGATCCCAAAGACCACTCAAATTAAATGAATACGCAGAAGGACTTTAAAGATACTCTTTGTCCAGTTGTTGTTTCAATTCCGGGTGTCTTTTCAGGTAAGCGGCAACAAAAGGACAGTACACCATTACCGGCTTTTTAATTTCTTTGGCATATTTAAAAGCATATTCCGCCAAGGCCGAGGCAACTCCTTTTCCACTCATGCGATCCGGAACTTCAGTGTGCATAAAAGCAATATCTTTTTTATAAAACCGGTATTCGAGCCAGGCAATGTCCTCATTTTCCCGGATCTCAAAATGGCGTTGTTGTTCATTGTTAATGATAAAATACTCCTGTGGCATTTTAATGCTGGTTAATTTAACACGCCAAATTTTCCTGCTTCATATTCTTTAAAAGTCTCCTGCAACTCCTGTTGGGTATTCATCACAAAGGGTCCATATTGTGCGATAGGTTCATTAATAGGAACGCCGCTTAATAGCAACAGAACGCTCTCTTCATTTGCTCTCAGGTTAATAGATGTTCCTTCATTTTTAAATAAAATAAAATCGTGTGTGCCTGCATGTTGGCCATTAACTTTTATGTCTCCGTCAACTACTAAGATGGCTGTGTTGTGGGTAGCTGGAATTTCCGTTGCCAATTCTCCACCTTTATTAAGACGGATATCTAACACGTTCATTTCTGTAAATGTAGAAGCCGAGCCCCTCACATCATTAAACTTGCCGGCAATTACTTTTACCATTCCGCTATCGCCGGGAAGCAATACTTTATTCATTTCGGCGCCCACAAGAGGTTGATATTTGGGAGAAGTGAGTTTATCTTTTTTAGGAAGATTAACCCAAAGCTGGATCATTTCGAACGGACCGCCTCTTTTGGAAAATTCTTTTTCGTGAAATTCTTTATGGAGAATACCTGAGCCCGCCGTCATCCATTGCACATCACCCGGGTTAATAACGCCGCTGTTACCGCTGCTGTCGTAGTGCTCTACACTTCCTTTATAAGCAATGGTAACTGTTTCAAATCCTTTGTGGGGGTGCACATCGACACCTCGTGGATGGTCTGATGGACCAAAGTCAAAATCAGGATTAAAATCCAGCATCAGGAAAGGGCTCATTCTTTCACGGACTGCATATCCATTAGGAAAATAATTATAAACCCTGAAACCATCACCTACCATACCGGGGCTGGCAGGCCGGTGAAATATTTTTTCAATTTGTTTTACGTCATTCATATTTTTTGTTTTAATAAGATTCTTAAAAATTTTTAGTTGTACAAATTTACAAATAATAGTATACTTTCGTAACCGATTTACTTTAATAAAGTAGTTTCCTTTTGTAAACCATCAAATCTTAATTAAAATGCCAGGCAAAATGAAATTGCAATCCAAAGATATGCTGGCATTGTGCGATGCCATGGATATCCTTAACGGTAAATGGAAAATTTCCATATTATGCTCGTTGAATGAAAACAAAAAACGCTTTAAAGAATTGCAGCGTGACGTGGGAAAAATTACCGGGAAGATGCTTTCAAAAGAATTAAAAGATCTTGAAATGAATGAATTGGTGGAACGCACCGTGCTAAATACCAAACCGGTTACCGTGGAATATGAGCTCACTTCTTATGGCGAAACGCTTGAACGCGTTATTGAAGAGCTGGTAAGTTGGGGATTGAAGCACCGTAAAAGAATCTTAAAAAAGAAATGATATTATAATTCATCTTTCAGGACGGCGTTTTTTAACCCCCTTTACTTTATATATTATAAATAAAAAATTAGCTTTGCAATTCAATCTAACGGTTATGTGTTACCGTTCTTCTTATATAATAGTTTTGATTTTTGGCTTTCTGTTTTCCACGGAAAAAATAAGATCACAAACCAGTTCTGACAAATCAGAAAATAAAACAACTACTTCTTTACAGGAAAGCCCTCTTTTTCTTACGGATGAAGTGCTCCATCTTAAACTTACGGGCAGGCTAAATGAGCTGTTTACTGACCGGTCAGATAATATGGTTTATCATCCATTGCTGCTGCAATATCAGGGTGAAGACAGCAACGTGGTATCCATTCACATTAAAGCAAAGGCGAGAGGAAATTTTCGCAGGCTGAAAGAGAACTGCAGGTGGCCCCCCATATTACTCAATTTTCCAAAAGGTGAGAAAGTTAAAAATTCAATTTTCAAAAATCAAGGTAAGCTCAAGCTTGTAGTGCCCTGTCAGGGCGATGAATACGTAATAAGAGAATGGCTGGTATATAAATTGTATAATATTATTACTACGAAAAGCTTCAGGGCACGGCTCGTTCAGGTTGAGTTTGAAGACTCGCTTCAACAGCGAAAAAATGAAACGCATTATTGTTTTTTACTGGAAGATGAGAAACAAGTAGCCGAAAGAAACCACGCGGTGCTTCTTAATAAGAAGATGCTACCGATGGAAAAAACCAATATAGTAGAATTTACAAAAATGGCGGTCTTTGAATACATGATCGCGAATACCGATTGGTCTGTTCCTTATCTTCAAAACATCAAATTAATTTCCAGGGATTCAACAAGCGTTCCAACTGCGATTCCTTATGATTTTGACCATGCAGGAATCGTCAATGCGCCGTATGCCGGAGCTGCGCCGGAGCTTGAAATCTCATCCATACTTGAAAGAATTTATCGTGGATATTGTAATAATGATCAATTAAGTTTCGCAGAGACGTTTGAATTTTTCAATAAGCACAAGGATGATTTTTATAAAGTATATACTAACTGCCCGCTGCTAAACGCTAAATACGTAAAGTTTGTAACAAAATTTCTTGATGCCTTTTACAAAACTATTAATAGTGATAAAGCAATAGATGCTGAATTTAAAAAGCCATGCAGAACGAATATTAGAATTGAGCTAAAGGGGTTGAAGAATTAAACAAATCCGCGTGCTGCGTTAAGTAAGGTTATCTATCAATGGGTCTTTGAATTATATACTTACATCACACCATATTGGTGAAGGAATTTTTCAGAATTCGCTTTCACATTTGCAGGAGGATTCAGGCTCAATGATTTTTTAAAGTTTATTATCGCATTTTTCTTATCGCCTTTTGTTGCGTATGCTTCACCAAGGCTATCCCAGGTATTTGCACTTTTTGGATGTTTTTGTGTGTTAAGAATGAGCACCTCAATAGCTTTATCTTTCTCGCCTGTACCAAGCAATTGGTATCCATAATTATTCAGTTCAAATTCTGTTGCGGCAGTCATTGCGTCGGACATTATTTTATCAGCCTCTCCTGTTTTTCCCATTTCCTTTAAAATATTTGATTTAATAGCCAAATTATTAAAACTGGCGTTTTGCACGATAGCCTGGTTAATCCATCTAAGCCCTTGTTCAAGATCCACTTTGTTTTGCAGCGCATAGTTTGCTGCTGTTGCAAAACCGATGTAGTTAAATCCGGTCGCACCTTTTAACTCCTCAACGGCATTTTCCAATACGATTTTATCAACATCGAATTCAATTTTTACCGGAAATTGTTTTTTCTCCCAATTAAGCACGAGTTCGGAAGAAGTCTTTGTATCGCTAATGAAATCGTAGGTAAGCATTTCTGTTTGGGGTATTTCACGTGTTTGTATTTTAGCCCTTAGCTGATCGTGTGCAGGATCATAAAAAAAGCTTCCCCATGATTTATAATCTTTTGATAGAATTACTTCGCCGGTATTGTCTTTATTGATAACGAAGGACAAACCATAAGAGCCGGCAGGTATCGGCTTGCCTTCAACTTTAGCATCATTTGAAAATTGGATTACGGTATTTTCATTCGCACCGGCCCGCCATGGTGCAGGGTTTCCTGCTCCAAACGGCTGAACGTTCCATCCGTAAGGAACTAAGGCTCCCCAAATTTCGCGGCCCTTAACTGAAGGTCTTGAATATTTTACCGTTATGGTAGAAATTCCGATTGTTTGCTGAACCATTGCTGCAGGACTTGGCTCCCGCGGTGTTGTAATTTGTGTATAAGCAGTTGCAGATATCATTAATGCCCATATCAAAGCAATAGTTTGGAATGATAGTATTCGTCTCATAAAAAAGTTTTAATGAGTAATTTCTAACTATTTTATTACATTTTGTAATGAGATATGTGCCAGCGGTATTATTAATTGTAGAAAGGCTTCTAAAAAATTTCAGCAGCCAAAAATGCGGTTTCAGCTCAAAATAATCCAAACAACTGGGCGTCTATTTGGTTAATGATCGTTCCAAGATCTTCTTCGTTTTCCGAGAATTTATTGGTATCAGCATTTATAATGAGAAGCGGGCCTTCGTGATAACTGCTGATCCATTTGTTATAAAATTCATTAAGCTTCTTTAAGTAATCAAGCCGGATGTTCTCTTCATATTCCCGCCCTCTTTTTTGTATCTGCGCTACCAAAGTAGGTACCGATGCATTTAGGTATATTAAAAGATCGGGCGGCTTCACCATGGTTTTAAGCGTTTCAAAAAAAGTATAATAATTAGTGAAGTCTCTTTTGGTCATCAGCCCCATATCATGGAGATTGGGTGCAAAAATATTAGCGTCTTCATAAATGGTACGATCCTGTATAACGGTTTCGGTACCACGCTGAATTTCGAGAAGTTGATTAAGCCGGCTATTTAAAAAGTAAACCTGGAGATTGAAGCTCCAGCGGGGCATATCATCATAAAAATCATTCAGGTAAGGGTTATGGTCAACATCTTCAAATTGCGGGATCCATTTATAGTGCTTACTTAAGAGTTCAGTTAAAGTAGTTTTTCCAGCTCCAATATTTCCAGCAACTGCAATGTGCTTCGGTTTTTTTGATTTTGCCATTTACCTGTTTCTGGTTTATATTTTGAAATGTATTGTAAGCTCAATTAGGTGAGAGCTGGTTACATTAAAGGTATTTGATTAAAAGTAAATCTAAAACGCTAAAATCTAAAAATAATTAAACGCCATTGCATTTCTAACCACTTGCATGGTGGCTTCTGCACTAACAATGGCTTTTTTTGCACCCTGTTCCATTACGTCTTTTAAATATTTCTCATCAGCCAGAATTTCGTTCACTCTGTTGCGTATGGGCGCAATAAAATTCACCATTTCCTCAGCAAGTTGCTTTTTCATATCGCCGTAGCGTATGCTGCCATTATTGTATTGTTCTTCACAAATTGACAATTCTTTTTCAGTGCTTACTAATTTTTTTAATAAAAATAAATTTTCGATATAAGCCGGTTTTGCAGAATTTTTCTCTGTTGGCCCACTATCTGTTTTAGCTTTCATCACTTTTTTTCTTATAGTCTCATCATCATCAGCGAGATACAACGTTGCCATTTGATTTTCACTTTTACTCATTTTTCCTCCACCATCCAGCGACGGAACTTTTACCAACGCACTGCTAAAATTAAAAGCCTCCGGCTCTGGAAAAACATCGTCACCTGTATTGCTTTTATACCTGTGGTTAAATCGCTTTGCAAAGTTTCTCGACATTTCCAGGTGCTGTTCCTGGTCTTTGCCAACCGGAACATATTTGGCCCTGTGCAAAAGAATATCAGCAGCCTGCAAAACAGGGTAGGTGAGTAAGCCTGCATTTACATTTTGCGGAGATAGCCTAACTTTTTCTTTAAAAGTTGCCGTTTTTTCCAGTTCTCCTTTATAAGCCAGCATGTTTAAAAAAAGGTATAATTCTGACGTTTGATGAACATGGCTTTGGCAGTACAACGCGACTTTTTGCGGATCGAGCCCGCAAGCGATATTCTCAGCCAAAACCCGGTGAACATTGGCCTTTAGGTCTTTTGTATCAGGATGTGTTGTAAGAGAATGCAGGTCTGCCACCATAAAATAACATTCATAATCGTCCTGCATTTTTACATAATTACGCATCGCGCCGAAGTAATTACCGAGGTGTAAAAAGCCCGTTGGCCTTATGCCGCTCATTACTATTTCTTTCGTCTTATTCATAAGGCGGCGAAGATAAAATATTAAAAGAGTTTGGAGAAATTGGACAGTTCTTTGACTTCTGTGTGAGCTTACTAAAGAAAAATCTTGGGAGGTAACAAGTTACTAAGACATGATAAAATTATAAGTTATTACATAGCAAACTTACAACCGGTCATATAGTGCGATCTGGTCTCCTTCAAACTATGTTTTATATTTGCCGTATGAAGGTAGATGACGAATTAATCGATAAACTGTCCAACCTCGCGAGGCTTGAGTTTAATGATGCGGAAAAGGAAGATATAAAAAAAGATCTTGAAAAGATGATTGGGTTTATTGATAAGCTGAACGAGCTTGATACAACCGGCGTTGAACCATTGCTCCACATGAGCGATAATATAAATGTGTTGCGGGACGATGAAATAGAAGGAATGATAAGCAGGCAGGACGCTTTTAAAAATGCTCCTTTGCACGATGACCAGTTTTTTAAAGTGCCAAAGGTGATCAGAAAGTGAATATCGATCCCAGGAACAATCTTGATGTCGATGCCGGCATTGAATATTTTAAATATAAATGTTAGTTGTTGGTTTTGGAAACAATAATTAATTAGAAACGAAAAATTAAAGACTGTATAAACAATGGAGCCAATAATTAAACTGGAAAATATTCAGAAAAGTTACATCATGGGAAAGCAGCAGCTCCAGGTGCTGAAAGGAATTAGTTTAGAGATATTTAAAAATGAATATGTTGCGTTAATGGGCCCAAGCGGAAGTGGTAAATCCACTCTTATGAATTTATTGGGTTGCCTGGATTCTCCCACAGCAGGGCGATACATCCTAAATGGTAAAGACGTGAGCCAGATGCCTGATGATGATCTCGCTGAAGTGCGTAATAAAGAGATTGGTTTTGTGTTTCAGCAATTTAATTTATTGCCCAGGCTCACGGCTGCAGAAAACGTTGCGTTACCGCTTGTTTATAATGGCTCCAAAAAAAAGATACGATCGGAGCAATCGCTCGAAATGCTTGACAGGGTTGGGCTTACTGACAGGAGCCATCATAAGCCTAATGAATTATCAGGAGGGCAAAACCAGCGGGTAGCTATTGCCAGGGCTCTTGTAAATAGTCCATCTATTATTCTTGCGGACGAACCTACCGGTAATCTTGATTCTAAAACCTCGGTTGAAATAATGAAAATTTTTGACAAGATCCAGGCCGATGGAAATACAGTTATACTGGTTACGCATGAAGAAGATATTGCTAACTATGCTCATAGGATCATCAGGCTGAAAGATGGCATAATTGAGAGTGATCATCTTAAGAAGGAAATGATGGCGTTCAGTCATTAGGCAAAGTATATGTTTTGCTGATAAATACGAACATCGCCTGTGTTTCGCAACCTTCAACTTTCAATAAATTAATGTTTCTTAATACAATTCTATGCCTCAAAAAATATACACTAAAACGGGCGATAAAGGCAAGACAAGCCTGATAGGTGGAACTAAAGTCTTAAAGAGCGACTTGCGTATTGAGGCTTATGGTACCGTTGATGAACTCAATTCCTTAATAGGGCTTGTAACCGATTATTGCCCCGACGAACGTTCGAAAGTTATTTTGAAAGAAATTCAGGACAGGCTGTTTACCATCGGGTCATCTTTAGCCTGCGACCCTAATAAAGAAACAAAACTTCACATTCCTGACCTAAACGAAAGTGATATAACCTTGCTGGAAAAAGAGATGGATCTAATGAACAAATCTCTTCC
>JALZAJ010000232.1 GCA_030948465.1 Bacteroidota bacterium | reverse complement strand
ATCATTTTCATTTCATCATTCTTTAGCAAGTGTTTCCATTCTTTTATTACTGAAGTTCAGAATAAACTTCATTAAATGATTGATGACTTTTTCGCTCTCCCGAATATTTAAAAGCAGTTGACATAATATTCCTAAGATAATATTAATTTCGGAATGTCGGATGGGGCACCCGCCAGGAAAGGGGGCAAATGGTAAGCCGCTCGCGAACATTGGAAACTCTAATTTGCTTTACTTTAGTGCAGGGCAAATAAAATCTAACATCATGCGACATCTTCTCTACATACTTTGTTTTAGTATTATTTTCTGCTCATGCAATCAGCAATCTGAAAGCAAAAAAGAAACAACTAAAGTTGATTCCATCAAAGCCCAGCATATCTGTTGTACTCCTGAAGTAGTGGATACAACCTGGTATTCTTCAGGAAAGAAAGCTCCGTTGTTCAGCGGACTGGAAGGAATTCATTTTTCTATTTCAACAAAAAACGAACAAGCACAAAAATATTTTGACCAAGGTTTGATGTTGTCATTCGGTTTTAATCATGCCGAAGCAGGTCGTTCATTTTATGAAGCCGCTCGTCAGGATTCGACTTGTGCCATGTGCTGGTGGGGCTTTGCTTATGTGTTAGGACCAAATTACAACGCAGGCATGGAGAAAGATAATTTCCAAAGAGCTTACGATGCGGTGCAAAAAGCAAAAAGATTTTCTGCGTCATGCACACAGAAAGAAAAAGATTTGATTGATGCGTTAACTCATCGTTACTCAAGCGATACCACCATTGCCCGTTCACTGCTTGATTCAACTTATGTTGTTGCCATGCGAACGGTTTACAAAAAATATTCCGCTGATGTAACAATTGCTTCGCTCTTTGCGGAGTCGCTAATGGATTTGCATCCATGGAATTTGTATAAGAAAGACGGAACTATTCAACCCTGGACACCGGAAATTTTAGCTATCCTTGAAAAATGTATTAAGACAGAACCGCAACATGCAGGAGCAAATCATTTCTATATTCATGCAACAGAAATGTCGCAACATGCGGAAACAGCTTTGGCGAGTGCCGACCTGCTTCGTGATTTGGTTCCGGGGGCAGGGCATCTTGTTCACATGCCTTCGCATACTTACATACGAATAGGGCGTTATCACGATGGAGTTGTTGCTAATCAAAAAGCAGTGCTGGTTGATGGCTTATATGTGGAGGCATGTCATGCACAAGGTGTGTATCCGTTGGCATATTATCCGCACAACTATCATTTCATTTCTGCATGTGCAACACTTTGCGGTGAGAGTAAAATTGCAATGGAAGGAGCTTATGCAACATCTGACCACACTCATAAAAAATTATTGCGTGACCCTGCATGGGCAACATTGCAACATTATTATTCCATCCCATGGTATGTGGAAGTAAAACTTGGCTTGTGGGGTGACATTCTTAAGTCATCTGCGCCTGAAAAAGATTTGAAATATCCATTAGTCGTTTGGAACTATGCGCAAGGCATGGCAATGCTCTCACAAAATAAAATTGCGGAAGCAAAGAAGCATCTTGGTGAAATGAAAAATATCATGACTGATACAACAATAAAAGCATTAACCATTTGGGGTATCAACAGCCTGTTTGATTTATGTATGATTGCATCAAAAACTTTGGAAGGAGAAATTAATGCGAAAGAAAAAAAATATCCCACTGCAATTGCTTTTTTAAAAGAAGCAGTTGTAAAGGAAGATGCTTTGAATTATGATGAACCACCCGACTGGTTTTTTTCGGTTCGCCATCACTTGGGGGCAGTATTGATTGATGCAGGAAAATCTCAGGAAGCAATTAAGGTGTATGATGATGATTTAAAAACTTACCGCGAAAACGGATGGGCTTTAATTGGTCTGATGAATGCATACAAAAAAATTGGCGACAAAAAGAAATACGATGAAACAAAACGTCGCTTTGAAGTAGCTTGGAAACATGCTGACATAAAAATTATTTCATCAAGGATTTTGTAACAACTGAATTGGCTATGATACTATACTCAAACGCCCAGGAATTCTATTGAAGATTAGAGCTGCTGATAATAACTAAGGTTTCGTTTTGCCCAACGGGCAAGAAATGAAACCCCTGTTGAACGGCCTGTCCCGATAAATAATCGGGGAACCTTGCCATTATTCAACCGCTGGGCGTGGGTGCATGGATAAGCGGAAAAGAAGATACTTTTAAATTTTGAGAAATTTTTAATATTAAAACCGCCGAAAAGTCTTTGCATTTAAAAGGTAAACGCTTATTAAAACTGAAAGCCCTTTGGATGCCTTATGACGCAAAAGATAACATGTAAAAATTTGTATGACGCAAGCACAATACAAAAAACGCAATAGAAAAGTGTTGATTATCAATGGTGAAAAAATTTAAAAAAGTGGTTGAGTTTCGTGTAATATTGTTGTTAGCCGACATGTTGCAGGTACAATCAGCCAATGCAGGTTCTTCAATCGGCGTTGTACTTTAGTTCATCAGCAGGCTGACGAAGCAAATTTTTATTAGCTTCAAATGTTTGTAGTTTGATAATGGGACAATTTCCGTGCAAAAAATTTGCTTAGGACATGTGTAACCATTGAGGGCAACGAGCTGAAATTGGTTGTGCCAGTATCTTCCCCGACTGGGTCTATAAGCTTTGAACTCTTCACGTAATATACACGTTCCCTTCAGCTTACTTCAAATTTGATAGGTGATATGTGTTCAAATTGTCTATTATCCAATTTTTCTTCACTAAATAACTGATGAATTTATTTAAATTTGACTTAATGCAGATTTTGGCAGTAGAATAATATATTCAACATATGACAACTTCTTCCAATTCATTTTCAGGAGGTTTGAGCATGAGTACGAAAGCCATTCTGTGCCCCAAGTGCAACGGCGAAATGGTGCAGGGGTTCATTATCGACTGGACTGGGTCAAAATTTAGTCGCGTCAGCGACTGGGTCGAGGGAGCACCGGGTAAGGCCACTTGGTTTGGTACGTGTATTCCAGCTCCAGCGGAAAAGTGCATTCCAGTGGGTACCTTCCGTTGTTCGGTGTGTGGTTTCCTGGAGTCGTATGCGCACCCGGAATTTGCTGCCAAGTGACCAGGCTTGCAGACATAAAGCAAACCCGCCGAACTGCGTTCTAAATAAGCATAGCACATCTGAACACGGACCGGCAGCCTGACTAAGCCCCGCTATGCCATCTTCCTGGCGGGTGCCCCACCCGACATTCTTCAATCATAAGTTATCCATTAAATGAGTAAGAATCTTAAATCCGATAGCTATCGGATCGTCTTCTCCCGCTGTTTGGTAGATGCGGCGCAATTGCGCAACCGCGGCTCACCAAAAATAAAAAGCAAAGTTACCCGTGAAAAAGCTTCATAACCCAGTTGATAATTTTTATAGTTCTAAAAACAATCTTTGTTTTTGGGTAAGGGATACCATGTTTTGGAGCCGATTAGATATAAGACAACGGGGCCACAGGTATCTTCCAATTTATTTAACTGCTCTGCCCAAAACGCTACAAAACATCTTACAATAGTAAGCTGATAGCATACTGGCGGGTGTCGCTGAACATCGTATTGCAAAAAGCCCCGGTCTCTAATAGATCGGGGCTTTTTTATTTTCTTAAACCAGTTTTTAAAATCGGGGGCTTTCTTCAATACGCATAATGTTGTGTGCTGTGTTTTTTGATTGTTTTATTAAAAGTCGAATGGGAAAAATTTATTCCTGCTTTTTAAAAGCTCCCAACGCTCTTTGTCAAATTCCTTTATAACTAATTTTATTTTATGCAGGCTGTCCGTTAGCGTTTTATCGCTTTTGTTCTCGCCTGTCTTATAGAAAAAAGTGTATTGTGTTGTATCGCCCAATTGCTCTTCGGGTCTTAATTGAATTATTCTATGCATAGTATCATCTTGAAATAACAGGTCATAAGAAACAGTGTCATTCATGGTTAATATTGATAAATATTTTTTTTTGTCTCTTTTGTATTGTATCCAATACTTCCATCTTGCTTTATCACCCACTGTCATTTTTAAAGTATCAGCATTATATGTTTGGGTTATCACGTTAAAGGTCTTTGTATCTTCTCTATTTTTTACCCTTCTATTGTAACTACTGCGGCTATGCCTTATATTGAAAAATGCTGATGCAATAAAGAGAGCGGTAGATAAAATAAAAATTGTTCTATATAGTCTGTTATCAGGCTTTGGTTGCTCATACAACTTAATAGGTTGTTTATTCAGCAAAAAATAGATGATGGATTTCAGGTAGGGAAACAACAGATAAACACATGCCGTTAAAAGCACTAGTACAACATAAGTAGCGCCAATATCAAAACCGATATTCAGCATTAATATGTTGACTAAAGTTCCTGTAAGAACAATCAATCCTATAACATAAGTTCTGGAAAAAACAAACAACAATGCCACCGTTACTTCAACCAGACCTGTAAAAGATTGGTAAAAAGTATTCGAGCCCATTAAAGTCCAAAAAAGGCCGCCCGGTGGAAAGTAACCTACGGGCGCATCCAAGGTAGCCGTGTCAGGCATCGGCATCTGCACTGGTATCAGTTTTTGTATTCCGTAAGAAAAAATGATAATTGCCAATACAAATCTCAATGTATGCCTTAACCAAAAATCAGCACGTGTATATGATTTTCTTTTTTTGTCAATAAGGCTCCACAAAATTGTAACAACAATAGCTGTTGTGATTGCTAACATTTGAAAGAGAAACCCATTAATTGTAAGCGTTGTTTCCGCCTGTCTAAGATGAAGTAATTTGCTATTAATATAATCATATAATGGACTATACAGTTTATCAAACCATTGATAAATAGTGACGTTAAACCCGAATATAAAAATGTATAAAAAACCGCCTAAAAAAAATTGAAATACAAAAAAGCAAAAGAAAAAACGGAAGAGACACTTCTTAATATTTGTCCAATTTCGCGTTTCCGTGTTTATCTGCTCCATTTGTTTTAACTTTTGCTATTTCGGTTGTATCAGATAGGCGGTTTCAAATTTCTATTGCAACCCCGCATTGGCGCAAGTATGCAGAATAGCCTTGTGCAGAGCGTACTTGTGCCATGTAATTCTAACTATAACTTAATTCAAGTAATCCTTTCATTCTATAAAAATCTCTGGCGCTGCTGTACTTCCAATCTTCTACTCTTATTACAAAACCTGCCTGAACAGGATTTTATATAGTCCAAAGTTTTATCAAACATTTCCTGGTTTATTATTTCTGATAGTTTATTATGTTGTTGCCAAAATTACCAATCTTTATTATTACCATTTTTCTTCCTGGCTCTCTCCATTCCCGATGAATCGGGACAGGCTATCCAAATCATCCATTCTTTTCTGCTTTCAAAATTATTGTTTTTAATTGCTGCTCTTAGTTCTAAAGAGGTATGCTTTTTTATGTCACGTACAACGTCTTCCAATTTATTTTTCTTGCTGCCTATAATCATGTGTACATGGCTTGGCATTATACGCCTGCTGGCCCAAGAATAATTTGCTTAAGTAATTTTTATTCCAAGTTCTTCTGCTCTTCGGATTATTTCATCAACTGTCTTTACCCCAGTCTTTTCTAGCGAATTAAGTTTGTCCTTCGTTAAATTGGCAAGTTGATTTGCTGTATTGATATTTAAGTCTGACAATACTTTCTTAGCTCGTACGGAAAAAGGGACATTGATTATCGGCATGTCATTTTCCTCAAATGAAATGATCAACTGTTTTTCCGAAGCTAATTCTTTTCTAAACTTAAATTTTAAATCTTCTAATTCCTTTTGCAAGAGTTCTTTCTCTTTTAATGTTTTTTGCAACCAAAAACTTTTTGCGATAAGGTCTTTAGTATAAAGTAAAATTTAAGTAAATAAATAAGGCTGTAGCTGGGATACCCCCTGTCAAATAAAGTAAGGCTATCTTCCGGCAAATGCCTGATATTACTGGCTATAATTGCATTTTCACTGAGTTTTCTGGGGAAAATATCTCCCCAGATTGTCAGGTCATTGAGTACATCATATATTTGCATTGCCCTTGCCATTGGAACGCCTCCAAACTGATTATCTGCAGACCCAAAGTATTCTACCACTTTAGGTTTGTTCACTACACTAAAGTTAGAACCATCTACTGCCAACAACTTAAAACCTTCCCATCGTTTCACGTCGTTACCATAAAATCTGTAAAAGCTTTTCACAAGAAAATCATTCCAGACTTTAAAAAGCATTGGTTTCAATTTGACTCTCTGTAAACTGAATGCTCCCTTAGTGCAGCAAAGGTCTTGTTGGTCTAAAGTTTCAAAGAATGATCGCAATTCAATACTCAGACTGCGTTTCGGAAGATTAATCAACATCCCGATTATCTTTTTTAATGGCAGCTTTCTGTCTCTGATAAAGTACTTAGGATTGGTAGTAAACAATTCCCTTATTTCTGGAACTTCTATAACAGTATTTAAAAAAGATTTCAGTTCTTCTATAATTTTTACATTTGCGTCAACCATGAGTTTGTTTTTAGTAGAACACAAAGAACTGATCTTTTTTAGTTCCTAACTCAATGGTTTTTAT
>JALZAJ010000231.1 GCA_030948465.1 Bacteroidota bacterium | reverse complement strand
AAAAAAACTAAAGCCAATGATGCCTGATATTTTAAATAACAAATCAAATTGCGGGTAAAACTTTTTTACAAATAACAAAGGAACGGAAAGCAATGAATAAATAATGATACTTACAAAGCCTGCACTGTAAATAAGGTGAAATGCGCCATGAAGTTTTACAGGTACGGAAAGCGAAGATTTAAATAAATTCTTTAAATTTTTTCGGGCTGTTTCAGCGCCGCCTTTTGTCCAGCGGAATTGTTGCGATTTTAGTGCGCTTACTATTGGTGGTAGCTCGGCGGGTGTGATGAAGTTTTCGAGGTATTTAAATTTCCATCCTTTCATTTGCGCACGGTAGCTTAGGTCAAAATCTTCTGTCAATGTATCTGTATGCCAATTACCTGCATCAAGTATGGCTTCTTTGCGCCACACACCTGCCGTGCCATTAAAGTTAATGAAATATCCTGCTGCGTTTCTTCCCTGCTGCTCTATGCTGAAATGACCGTCCAGCGCTATGGCCTGCAACTTAGCAAGCAATGAACTTTCTTTATTGATGTGTCCCCATTTGGTTTGAACCATTCCAATGCCTTCGTCTAAAAAAAATGGAAGGGTGCGCCTGAGAAAAGTTTTAGGAGGAAGAAAGTCTGCATCAAAAACTACAATGAATTCTCCTTTGGCCAAACTTAAGCCGTGCTTCAAGGCGCCAGCTTTAAACCCATCGCGGCTCTTGCGTTGTATGTGTTTAATTTGAATATTATTTTTTTGAAGGAAAGCAACCTGCTCTGCAATAAGTACCGAGGTTTCATCGGTGCTGTCATCCAATACCTGTATCTCTATTTTATCTTCCGGGTATTCAATAGCGGCCACAGCATTTATCAATCTTTCAATCACATACATTTCGTTATACACCGGAAGCTGGATGGTAACGAAAGGAGTGAAAGAATTTTTGCCAACAACAATATTTTTCTTCAGGCGGGAACGCAGATAATGTAAGATTAAATGTGCGTCAAAAAGTGAATGAAAAAATACAAAAAGTATTGCCATTGCATATAGGGTAACCATTATGTAAACCAATACCTCGAGCATCCAATTTTTGTATAAAGGTATTTATAAATGAACGGTGATATTGTTATTTCCTATTGATATCGGGTTATCATTAATTCTACCTTGTTCTTTTCCGTTCTCTAATTTCAACACGCCACGCGGACAAACAGATGCGCAAATGCCGCAGCCCACACACGAAGCTCTTACAATATTTTGTCCCTTTTGCGCATACGACTTCACATCAATCCCCATTTCACAATAAGCCGAGCAGTTGCCACATGATATGCATTGGCCGCCATTAGTAGTTATTCTAAATTTTGATTTGAACCGTTGAAATATACCGAGCACTGCCGCCATTGGGCAACCAAACCGGCACCAGACACGGGAGCCCATTATAGGATAAAATCCCACGCCAATTACTCCTGAAAATATAGCCCCGATAAAGAAGCCATACCACTGGGCAAAGGCACCGGACACAGAACCTAATATGCCACCTTTATAGTAAGAATTTAACCAAAGTAAAATGGTAGTGATTGTAATAAACACTAACACACTATGCACCATCCATCGTTCTATTTTCCAGGCTTTTAAACTTTTATCAGAAAGCTGCCGGTACGGGTCGCCAGCAGTTTCTGCTAATCCCCCGCAACCGCACACCCAACTGCAGTACCAACGCTTGCCATAGTTATAAGTGAGGATCGGTGTAGCAATAAAAGTCATCATCGCTCCCCAAAAAACCATGAATAGGCCGAGATGCCCGGAACTTATTAACGACGAGACATCAGAAGGAAAAAGGTAGCTGTACTTCAGCGGCCAGAAATAAGAGAAAT
The DNA here is from genome assembly GCA_030948465.1 of Bacteroidota bacterium. GTDB lineage: Bacteria > Bacteroidota > Bacteroidia > Chitinophagales > Chitinophagaceae > Ginsengibacter. The sequence goes on along the minus strand of JALZAJ010000231.1, from coordinate 6,259 downwards.
AAAATTCAGGCTCGTTTAACTTTTTAAGAAACATAGGAATAAGAAAGGCAAAGCCTAATTGAAAAAACATTACCGAAAAAGTGCGGATAACATGATAACGATTATGGCGGTGCCTCCCAATAAACCGAAAGCCCATCGTTAATACCGCCAACGTATAAAACGCACCATACATGAACCATTGGTTTGCGGGTTGATTAGTCAGTAATTTGCTAAGCGGATCGAAGATGCGTATCAGCCCTTCAAACATCCAGGGAAACCAATAAATAATAATGTAAAAACCGGTAAGTGCAATAGCCAAAATCCATGCAATGGTTCCCCTGTTAGTCATTTTTTTAAACATGATACCATTGTTACGAATGCCTGCATGTCCCTGGTAATAAGGGATGGCATAAGAGATGGCTCCCAATGCAAACATGCCAACAATAATAGAAAGGAACAACGCCGGATAATTTCTACCTGCACCGGCCAAAGCAGCCACCAAAGCAAGGATGGCAATAGCCATACAAATGCCACCAACTTTTTGATAGAGGGATTGCTCAACACTTTCTTCGGTGAGCGAAAGTGAGGGATTGAGTGCAGTGGTTTGAGCCATAATAGTTTTTTAAATTGAAGTTTTACCAATTAAAAAGCGACAGCATCTTTTTCTTTTTGCGGTTTATATTTTTCCCCGTTTGTTGATTGTAAGCAAAAAGAATATTTTTTTCATGCTTATCAAAAAACTCCGGGTCAAAGTTTAGTTGGTGCAGGTTTGCCATCACATCATCTATCTTTCTTTTTTCCTGCAGCCATTTATCGCACACTTCATGCCGCAGCCGCATACCTAAAACATTAAAGCCAATGATGGTTTCATCTTCCTTATCGTACACCACACGAAAACAAATTCGCCCGTTATCATGCTCCCAATAAAAGGAGGTTTCATGCGCTTGTTCCTGTGGGTTTATCGTTCCGTAAGTTTGGTATTCAATATCAAAAAATTTGGCAGAGTTAAACCATGGCGCAGGATGGTAAGCTGTTCTTTTTCCGCAAAGGGTAGGCGCCAATGTTTCTCCATGAATACGGCCGGTGTACCAAACCTGCTCAACAGCTTTTCTTCCGGCAGGCGGATTTCTGTGTTGCACGCAATCGCCAATTGCATAAACACCAGGAACGCTGGTTTCAAAAAATTCATTCACCAATACACCTCTGTCGGTTTCTATCTCTATGTTTTTTACAATAGAAATATTTGGGCTGACGCCAACGGCTATCCCAATAAATTCACATTCAATTTTTTCACCTTCATTAATGATAACAGATTTTACTTTTCCATTTTCATCGCCTTTTATTTCTTTTACTTCTGTAGCAGTTCTCAGATCAACATGATGCTCCCTGATGTGCTTTGATACCAGCGTTGCTTCTTCTTTCGGTAATACATTATCCCAATACAAATTTTCTCTCACCAAAAAAGTAACGGGTATATTTCGTGACAGTAACATTTCCGCCATTTCAATACCGATCAATCCACCGCCAACAATCACAGCTCTTTTAATTCCTTTGGTATTTTCATTCATCAATTCAAGATCCGGAATGCCATACAAACTTTGTACACCCTTTAATTCCATACCCGGAAAATTTAGTTTGTTGGATACAGAACCGGTAGCAATTACAAGCTTATCATAATCAATAGCAGCGGCTGTTTGCAGCGAAAGCTTTTTGCCTTTCGTATCAATTGATGTAACATGATCCTTTACAAGTTTGATTCGGTTTTTCTCCCAGAACCAATCTTCGTAAGGCTTGGTGTGTTCGTACTTCAGGTGCCCCATGAAGATGTACATCAATGCAGTGCGGCTATAAAAATGTTCTGTTTCAGAAGAGATTATAGTGATACCATCATTGCTTAGCTTACGAATATTTCTTGCACAGGTGATGCCTGCAATTCCGTTACCAACGATGACAATGTGCCTCGGCATAGATATGTTTTAAATACGATAAATTGTCAGTGCTTTATAGTGTATTAAAAAGTTGCTTTGTTCTTTCCATAATGTATACGATAAACTTTGAGATCAGGCTGCAAGATAAAATACTTAAATTCGTTTGTAACCATCTCTTTTGCCCTTAATGAAGTTACGGCAATCAACATCTTTTTTAAAACGTAAACATTTTAACACATAAATAGAAGCCCGCATAAAAAAATATATGCTCAAACCATATCTCTTTTTTTACCTAATATTTTTTTACACTTCGTGTATGGATAAAAGTCATGGTGACCAAAAGGCCGCCGGCATTGTTGACCAGAGTATTGAAAAACATGGCGGCAAAAATTATCTTAGGGATTGTTAAAAAATAAATAGTACAGTTGTGGTTTAAACTACTTTATTATGTTTAGCGACGATGAACTATCCAAAAAATTTAAATTAATGTTACCTCATTTGAATGAACATGCTACTCGTTTATATTTAGGAAGCGAGGCTCAAATTTTAGGCAGAGGTGGCAAGCAACGGGTGGCAAAGTTAGCAGGGGTTAGCAGGGTAAGAATTGATAAAGGGATTGCCGAATTAAGCAGTGGCAAAGGAATAATATCCAATAGTCCGTTACAGAAAATAAGAAAGGCAGGCGGTGGGCGAAAACAGCATAAGGAAAGCCAGCCCGGACTGATGGAAGCATTGGAGGCAATAGTAACTCCACATACCAGGGGCGACCCAATGAAAGTGCTTTTATGGAGCAGCAAAAGCTTACGCAATATTGAAAAATCATTAAAAGAAAAAGGGTATGATGTAAGCTATGTAACGGTGGGAGAATTATTAAAATCGTTAGGCTGCAGTTTGCAGGGAAACAAGAAAACAGATGAGGAGGCAGCGTAATTGACCGGAATGAACAGTTCGAATTTATCAATGAAACCGCTTTATCTTTTATGGCTGATAATGCACCCGTGATATCGGTGGATTGTAAAAAGAAAGAATTGATAGGAAACTTTAAGAATACAGGCACAGACCCGATAGCTATCGGGTGGCTTTTGCAAGGTAAAGCTCCTGAGGTAAAAGTGTATGATTTTATAGATAAAGAATTAGGAAAAGCAGTTCCGTATGGCATATATGATATAGCTAAAAACGAAGGATGGGTAAGTGTAGGCATCAGTAAGGATACGGCAGATCCGATAGCTATCGGATTTGCAATAAACAGCATCAGGACCTGGTGGCAACAAATGGGTAAAGAACAATATCCTTTAGCCGATAAACCTGCTACTGCTGACAATGCGTGGATAACAGCATTCATGGATTATTGTGATAAGAATGAAGTGCCTGCTGACTTTATCTCTACCCATCATTACCCTACAGACGCATTTGGTAAACCCGGTGACGATACGATTACGCAGCTTTCTAAAAGTAAGCGTAGTGCGCTGCAAAAAGAGGCGAAGAAAGTAAAAAAACAGGCACAGGGTAAACCGGTATATTATACTGAATGGTGCACCTCTTCTAACCCTTTTGATGAACTGCATGATATGCCTTACGCCGCCTGTTTTCATTATTAAAACAGTAATCGAAGCGAACGGCATTGTGGAGGGATACAGCTATTGGACTTTTTCCGACATCTTTGAAGAAAACTATTTTTCATCCATTCCTTTTCATGGTGGCTTTGGACTAATGAATATTTATGGAATTCCTAAACCCGCTTACCGTGCCTACCAGTTGCTACACAGGCTCGGTAATGAACTATTAAAAGTTATAGGGAAACATGATACCGTTGATGTTTGGATCGTGCGTAAAAAGAATGCAATAAATATTATGATCACCAACTGGGCGTTGCCACGTCATCCTGTAAAAACAGAAATAGTAAAGTTGCAATTAGATAAGATTAAAAAAGTAAAGGCTTCCTTTATAGAAAGGATTGATGATGATCATGCTAATGCAAGAAAAACATGGATAGAAATGGGCAGCCCCGGAAGCCTTACGCCTAACGACGTGTACGCGTTGGAGTTAGCGTCCGCCCTTATAATGGAACCTTTCGCAACGAGGCGGGAAAAAGGTTCGGTATTTGTGGAGGTAACAGTGCCTCCCCAGGGAGTCTCTTATATAACATTAGAACTTGAATGAAACAATCAACAAAAACCAGGGAAGCAAATTATACAAATCCGCAAGGTCCGGATGAAGAAATGCTCGGCGTTTTGCAACGCGAAACTTTTGCCTATTTTTTAAAAGAGGTGAATGACAAAACCGGGCTTATAGCGGATAAAACGCAGCCGGGATCGCCGGCAAGTATTGCAGCAACAGGTATGGGGCTGAGCTGTTATATAGCAGGAATCGAACGCGGATTTATAACACGTGGCGAAGCAATCAATAGAACGTTGATTGTTTTAAAATTCTTCTATAATAGCCACCAGGGCACAGAAACAGATGCAACAGGATACAAAGGATTTTATTATCATTTCCTGGATATGGAAACCGGGAAGCGGGCGTGGAAAAGTGAACTGTCAACAGTAGATACTGCTATATTATTAGCCGGTATATTGACTGCCAGATATTATTTCACGGGTACAAATAAATCTGAAATAGAAATACGCAAACTTGCTGATCTCTATGCCCGGGTTGACTGGCAATGGGCATTAAATGGCAAAGATTCTATTTCGCATGGCTGGAAACCCGAGTCGGGCTTTCTTCGTTCCCGGTGGAATAAACAATATTGCGAAGCACATATTATTTATATACTGGCCCTTGGCTCACCTACTTTTTCAATTAGTCCTTCCGGGTATAAAAAATGGACTTCAACCTTCGAATGGAAAAAAATATACAATATAGAATGCATTCATGCCGGCCCGCTCTTTATTCACCAGATGTCTCAAATATGGTTGGATTGTAAAGGCATTTCCGATGATTTGAATAAAAAAATTGGCATTGATTATTTTGAAAACAGCCGCCGCGCCACGCAAATCCATCAGCAATATGCAATAGAAAATCCATTGGGTTTTGCCCATTATGGAGAAAACGGATGGGGATTTACGGCCAGCGATGGCCCCGGACCTGCTACCCGCACAATTGATGGCATTAAAAGAAAATTTTATAACTATAAAGCACGGGGCGCTCCATTCGGGCCGGATGATGGAACTATATCGCCATGGGCGGTTGGTATCTTCTCTTCCATTTCTACCAAAAGTTGTGCTAAGCACAATGCGTCACGCGATTGAAAGACGCGATTTTGAAAAACATCATGCCTATGGCTTTGACGCAAGCTATAATCCGACCTTTCCGGAAAAGAATACGAAGTCCAATAGTTGGATTTCTGAATGGCAATTTGGATTAAACCAGGGACCGGTTATTTTAATGATTGAAAACTATAAATCAGGATTAATTTGGGATATCATGAAAAGATGCCCACATATTATCAATGGCTTGCACAAGGCAGGTTTTAGCGGCGGCTGGCTGGATCAATTATCACCAATTATCGGCTGCCCATAAAACAAATCAATACAGTATGTAATAATAGAAATATGACAGCAACAACAGATTCTATTCAACGATTGTGCATTAAGACGGTTAATATATTACGTGCCGACGTTTGTTCAGAATGCAAATTCCGCACATCCGGAAACGCCTATGGCACTTGCTTCGACTGGCAAAGTTTAATGGTCGAAAATCATGAACTATAATCCCAAAAATCCTGACTGGGCTAAGTGACGCCAGGTTAATACATTTGATAATTAAAAAGGTTTACTGATCGATGAAATTATTAAATCCATTTATTGTTGCGAACAATAAGTCAATTTATTTCCCAAAATCGTTTTGTAAGTCGAATATCCATACTAGATTTACGTTTATTATTTTTTGCAGCATTTAAAACTGTCTTAAGACGCAGCTTTCGGTTCATAAAACAGGGCCCATCGGCTTAGCCCATTTGGCACGTAATTTTTTGCAAACCAAATTGTGTGGTATTCATCGCTGGCACTGTTTAATATATTATTTTTTTTGCCCAGTAGCAACACCGTCAGATGAATCAGTGAAAAACGAAGGCACAAAAAAAGTGAGGAGAGTTGTCTTGCCATAAAATAAAGTCTGAAATTAAAACTGTGGAATGGCTTAACTTAACTTCTCCTGATTTCAAAACTATGAACTCCATTTTGTGTATGGTAAGAGACAAGCAAGTTGTGTACGTCAGCTATTTTTTTTACAATCGCCAACCCGAGTCCATTTGATGTTTCGCCACTATCATTCGTCATGTGTAACCTTGTAAACAATTTTTTACTGTCTATCGGCTCTTTTGCGCTTGTATTCCTGATGTGATAATTATTTTC
>JALZAJ010000224.1 GCA_030948465.1 Bacteroidota bacterium | reverse complement strand
CTCCGTCAATTTCGCCATTATCATAAAAATCAATTTTGAAAGTTTCGTTGTCAATGGGAATCGTTTTAATAATATCCTTTCTTCTTGATTTATATGCCAGTGAAGGCACGGTAATCTTTGCCGGTTTTTCGGGTAAAGGCTTGTTCACGATCTCATCATGTATGGTTTCATTTTTTTCCTGCGGTTTTACTTTTTCAGAATTGGGTTTTACAGGGGGCAATTTTTTTGGGTTTGATTCATTTTGTTTACTAGCTACAACTTGTTTTTTGGGAACAAATTTTTTCTCAGGCTTTTTCTCCGTTGCCGTTATACCCATTGGTAATTTTTTAATAATTCTGCGGGAAAGAACGGTTGTACCATACCCGCAATTGCCATTTTGATTAGGCGCTGGCATCCATGTGCCTTTAAGCATTTCAACATCGGCGCTATCCTGAACATAATGCAACTTATGGGTTTGAAAACAATTTTGAAAGTCAGGAGGTGTGTTGAATTTGGTTCTTTCCGTTTCGGTTACAATTATTTCATTGGTAGCTCTGTTTAATCTTCCTGTTAGTTTGCAAATAGTATAATATCTTTTACCTCCTTCCCTAAAATAAGTATAGGAATATCCGGTAACCGAGGAGCCTTCCGTTTGCAGCTCAAGTACATAATCAATATCGTTGCTTCCAAGGCTTGAAATTCCATAGCTGGTCTCACTAAAACCACCCTTCCATTGGCCATTAAAATTTTGGGCGAAGATCGTTGCAGAAATGAACAGGAGAAATAAAAAGTAAAATACTTTCATAGAATAATCTAAATTTTTTAAATGATCTCACGATCATTGCAGGATGCCTACAAATTTAAAAGTTATTGAAACCTTATTCATTCAAATGGGTAGTTTCTTTGTCTAATACTTCGTTAAATTTGCATTTTTTAAAATTATAAAAACAAAATTATTTGAGGAGAATGGAATTATGAATATAACATTCCCGGATGGTGCTGTAAGGCAATACGATAACGGATCAACAGCGATGGATATCGCAAAAAAAATAAGTGAAGGGCTGGCAAGAAAAATTTTAGCAGCGGAAATAAATGGTGAGGTTTGGGATCTTTCACGACCTATACATAATGATGCATCTATAAAATTTCTTACCTGGGATGATGAAAAAGCGAAGTCAGTTTTTTGGCATTCTTCTGCGCATCTTATGGCCGAAGCTGTGGAAGCCTCTTTTCCCGGCGTAAAGTTTTGGGTAGGGCCACCTATCGAAAAGGGTTTTTATTACGATATGGATTTAGGTGATAACCACATTTCCGAATCGGACCTGGAGAAGCTTGAAAAAAAGATGACGGAGCTGGCCAGGCAAAACAATTTTTTTGTAAGAAAAGAAATTTCAAAAGCCGATGCTGTAAAATATTTTGAAGAAAAAGGTGATGAATATAAGCTCGATCTGTTGAATGGTTTGGAAGATGGCACGATCACTTTTTATACCCAGGGAAATTTTACTGATCTATGCCGCGGGCCTCACATACCATCAACTGGCGCCATTAAAGGAATTAAGTTAACCAGCACAGCCGGAGCTTATTATAAAGGCGATGAAAAAAATAAAATGCTTACCCGCATTTATGGTGTTTCATTTCCCAATCAAAAAGAATTGGATGAATACCTGGTTTTTTTAGAAGAAGCAAAGAAAAGAGATCATAGAAAATTAGGAAAAGAATTAGAGCTATTTACTTTCTCTGAAAAGGTGGGAGCAGGCTTACCAATGTGGTTGCCTAAAGGAGCCATGCTTCGCGAAAGGCTCCAGCAGTTTTTGCAGAAGGCGCAAATGGAAGCCGGATACGTTCCTGTAATTACTCCGCACATTGGTTCTAAAAATTTATTCGTGACGAGCGGGCATTACGAAAAATATGGAGCTGATAGCTTTCAGCCAATAAAAACACCGGTTGAAGGGGAGGAATTTTTTCTTAAGCCGATGAATTGCCCTTTTCATTGTGAGATTTATAAATCTTCCCCAAGAAGCTATAAAGATCTTCCGTTGCGCTTTGCCGAGTTTGGAACGGTTTATCGTTACGAGCAATCCGGAGAATTGCACGGACTCACAAGAGTGAGAGGCTTTACACAGGACGATGCCCATTTATTTTGTATGCCCGACCAGGTAAAAGATGAATTTAAAAAAGTAATCGACCTCGTATTGTATGTTTTTGAATCCCTTGGCTTTGAAGACTATACCGCACAGATTTCGCTTCGTGATAAGGAAGACAGATCGAAATATATAGGGAGTGATGAGAACTGGGAGCTGGCCGAAAAATCTATCATTGAAGCAGTGAATGAAAAGGGACTAAAGAATGTGGTGATCGAATATGGTGAAGCCGCATTTTACGGGCCAAAGCTTGACTTTATGGTGCGTGATGCCATAGGCCGTAAATGGCAATTAGGAACGAATCAAATCGATTATAATTTGCCGGAACGGTTCGACTTAACGTATATTGGTGAAGACAATGCAAAACACAGGCCGGTGATGATACACCGGGCGCCTTTTGGAAGTATGGAAAGGTTTATAGCCGTGCTTACCGAACATTGTGCAGGTAAGTTTCCGATGTGGCTAACACCCTTGCAGGTGAAGGTTTTACCAATAAGCGACAAATTTATTTCTTATGCACAAAATGTTTTGTCTGAATTAAAAAATAATGATATTCGTGCTGAAATAGATGACAGGAGTGAGAAGATTGGAAAAAAAATAAGGGATACTGAATTGGCAAAGATTCCTTTAATGCTTATTATTGGTGAAAAAGAAGTCAACGAAAAAGTAGTATCGGTAAGAAGACAGGGCAAAGGAGATGAAGGAATACAATCGGTTTCTGAACTCATCAGTTCAATTAAAGATGAAGTAAACAATAAAAAAATAAAGAACCCCGCAACGGAGTTACAAATACAATAAAAAGAAAACAATTTTTTAAACTAAAATCAATTAATGGCATTTCCACCCAGACCGCCAAGAGGCGCATTTAATCCACGTTTTAGAAAAGAACAGCAACAGGAACACCGCACCAACCACATGATAAGAGTACCGAATGTACGATTGGTTGGGGATAATGTAGAAACAGGTGTTTATCCCACCATCGATGCACAAAAAATGGCTAATGATCTCGGACTTGACCTCGTAGAAATTTCTCCGCAAGCCGATCCTCCTGTTTGCAAGATCATAGACTACAACAAGTTTCTTTACGAAAAAAAGAAAAAGGAAAAAGAGATGAAGGCGAAGAGTAAAGTGTCTGAAGTAAAAGAAATTCGCTTTACTCCCAATACGGATGATCATGATTTTGATTTTAAATCGAAGCATGCCGAGAACTTTCTTAAAGACGGCAATAAAGTCAAGGCTTATGTGCAATTCAAAGGCAGAGCCATCATGTTCAAGGAAAGAGGTGAATTATTATTATTAAAATTTGCGGAACGCCTGGTAGAGGCAGGCACACTTGAAAGCATGCCCAAGCTGGAAGGTAAACGGATGTTTGCCATTTTCGCTCCTAAAAGTCAAAAGAAAAAATAATTTTTTTTTTTGACCCTCAGTTTTATGATAATCTAAATAAATTATGGCAATCAATATTATAGAAAGCGTTCAGCAGAAATTGCAGGTGGATGAATTGCAAAAGATAGATCCTGATACAGGCAAGGCCAAAAATGACGATGAATATAAAACAGGAGTTAATTTTTACCAGGTGGCCATTCCTGCTGTGCTTACGGGCCTTTACCGGTTCACACGAACAGACGAAAAGAATAAGGACATTTTTAATGTGGGTACAGGTAAATTACTGTCCTTGTTTTTTGGCGAAAATTCTGCGAACGTAATTGCAAAAATTGCAGAAATTACGCATACCGCAATAGTTGAGACAAGAGTAAAGATGGAAGAAATTGCGGCTGTTGGTATAAATGTTTTAAAAGAAAATCTTTCGGATAAAACAGCCAATAGCGATGTCAAAGATTTTTTAACTTCCCAGCGACACAACATTTTAGTATATCTCGATCCGCAATTACAATTAGGGCATTTAATTGAGGATGACACCGTGGACGACACAACGAATAAAATGGAAGGCCCGGTCAGTGACTTTATGCATACGGTCGGACAGATTTTTTCCTCCTCAGGCAACGATAAGAAGGAAGATCTATAGCCTTTCGCCTCGAATAATTCAAGAACTGTTCCCTTATTTTATACAGATAAAAACCATTTTGGTAATCTTCGTTTCTTAAGCGATGTATTCTTTCCAGGTATTCAAATTTATTTTTATATAAAACTCCACTGGTCAGCCCTAAACCCCTACAGCAGGCTTTTTACAGTCTAAACACTTGGCTGAGTGCGTATAAATACGATAGTAATAATTTGGTAGTTATTCGTAGTATTTACCATTTAAATACCAGACTTTTGTAAATGTCAAAATAAAATTTACCAATTAACCCATGAACCAAAACAACGACGATGTAATTAATGTGATCATTGCTGATGACCACGTACTTTACCGGGCAGGAGTTAAAACCGCCCTTTCCTCCAAAAAAGATATAAAAGTTGTAGCCGAAGCCGATAACGGATCCCACTTGCTGAATCTACTGAAAGGCATTCAGCCAAATGTGATTTTATTGGATATTCAAATGCCGATAATGGATGGAATCGCAACACTGCCTGAGATAAAAAAGCTATATCCAAACATTAAAATTATCATGCTTACCATGATGGATGACCAAAGCATGATAACCAAACTGATGGAACTCGGAGCTAACAGTTATCTTACAAAAACATCCGATTCTGAAATAATTTATGAAGCGATCAAGACCTGTCACGAACAGGAATTTTATTTTAACCAGTTAACCAATAAAGCTCTTCTTAATAATCTTCGTCAAAAAACACCCAACAGTTCTATAAAGCTCCAGCAGGAAGATGCTACACTTAGCGACAAAGAGATTACCGTACTAAAGCTTATGTGCGAGGAAAAAAGCACCCGCGAAATAGCCGAAGTAGTTGAGCTGAGCCCGCGAACTATTGAGGCGATCAGGGATAAACTCAAAACAAAAACAGGCGCAAAAAGCACTGCCGGCCTGATCATGTTTGCCGTTAAGAATAAATTGTTAGACCAGGAAATTTAACCTGGTCAAGGTCGTTGTCCCTCACTTTACTTTGCAATTTCTATGTAAAGATTTTTCAATCGGGATTTTCCCGAGGTCTTTATTCGATTCCCTTTACTTAGTACATACAGTTATTTTTGCTCAATTATAATTTCCATTATGAATGAGCACTTTTTTATTTTTAATAATAAGTTTTATTCCGAAAGCACGCCTGTTGTATGTGCGCAAAACAGGGGATTACGATATGGTGACGGTTTATTTGAAACCATGAAGATGGCTGACGGAAAGATCCTTAATGAAGACTTTCATTTTGAACGGCTGTTTCA
>JALZAJ010000223.1 GCA_030948465.1 Bacteroidota bacterium | reverse complement strand
CAACACAACTGATTAAAACCTTTGGTACAATTATTCGTGTACATTTGCAACCCCCGGGCAAAACCCCGGACAATTTTACAAATAAAAAAATTAAAAATTATGGCAAAAGAATCATTTGAACTCTTTGATGACAGGGTTCTGGTTAAACCTAATGCGGCTGAAGAAAAAACTGCAGGTGGTATTATAATCCCTGATACTGCAAAAGAAAAACCCCAAAAAGGTAAAGTAATCGCAGTGGGAAAAGGAAAATATGCCGAGCAAACCGGCAACTTAATTCCAATGCAATTAAAAGCAGGGGACACTATTATGTATGGTAAATATGGCGGAACGGAAATTACAATTGAAGGAGAAGATTATTTAATAATGAGAGCTTCTGACATTTTAATGAAAGTTAACTAAACCATCTTTTTTAAATTTTAATAAAATAATAAATACAATGTCAAAACAAATATTTTTTGAAATCGAAGCCCGCAATAAAATGAAGAAGGGCGTTGATACTTTGGCGAATGCCGTTAAAGTAACCCTCGGGCCTAAAGGACGCAATGTTGTAATCGAAAAGAAATTCGGTGCGCCAAGCATTACCAAAGATGGTGTTACCGTTGCAAAGGAAATTGAGCTGGAAGATCCCATTGAAAATATGGGAGCGCAAATGGTAAAAGAAGTAGCTTCAAAAACCGCAGATATTGCAGGTGATGGTACTACTACTGCCACTGTTCTTGCCCAGTCAATAATCAGTGAAGGTTTGAAAAACGTAGCTGCCGGTGCGAATCCCATGGATTTGAAACGCGGTATTGACAAAGCGGTAATCGCTGTTGTTGAGCATCTGCGCCAGCAATCTGAATCTGTTGGAGACAACATCAGCAAAATTGAGCAGGTGGCTTCTATTTCTGCCAATAACGAAGAGTCTATCGGGAAGCTTATTGCACAGGCAATGACAAAAGTGGGTAAAGAAGGTGTTATCACTGTTGAAGAAGCTAAAGGAACTGATACAACGGTAGAAGTTGTGGAAGGTATGCAATTCGACAGGGGTTATATCTCTCCGTACTTTGTAACCAATAGTGAAAAAATGGAAGCGGAGTTGGAAAATCCATACATTCTTATTTATGATAAGAAGATTGCTTCTATGAAAGATATTCTTCACATTTTGGAAAAAGTTGCGCAAAGTGGACGCCCATTGCTGATCATTTCTGAAGATCTGGAAGGAGAAGCTTTGGCAACTTTGGTTGTAAATAAATTACGCGGTACTCTAAAAGTAGCTGCAGTAAAAGCGCCTGGTTTTGGTGATCGCAGAAAAGAAATGCTGCAGGATCTTGCCGTACTTACAAAAGGTATTGTGATAAGTGAAGATCAAGGTTACAAATTAGAAAATGCGGATCTTACTTACCTGGGTGAAGCTTCTTCTGTAACTATTGATAAAGACAATACAACTGTTGTTGGTGGAAAAGGAGATAAGAAAGATATCACCGCAAGAGTAAATCAAATTAAGGCACAGATTGAATCAACAACATCGGATTACGACAAGGAAAAATTACAGGAGCGCCTTGCAAAATTAAGTGGCGGTGTAGCCGTGTTATACGTTGGCGCTGCAACTGAGGTTGAAATGAAAGAGAAGAAAGATCGTGTGGATGATGCGTTACATGCAACAAGGGCTGCCGTTGAAGAAGGTATTGTAGCGGGTGGTGGTGTTGCTTACATTCGTGCCATTGAAAGTCTTGAAACTCTTAAAGGTATAAATGAAGACGAAACAACAGGAATTCAAATCGTAAAGCGTGCTGTTGAAGAGCCTTTACGCCAGATCGTTATTAACAGCGGTATTGAAGGAAGCATCGTTGTTCAAAAAATTAAAGAAGGAAAAGGTGATTTTGGATTTAACGCCCGTACTGAAGTATATGAAAATTTGATGGCGGCAGGTGTTATTGATCCTACAAAAGTTACCCGCATTGCTTTAGAAAATGCAGCTTCTATTGCAGGAATGTTACTAACAACAGAGTGTGTTATATCTGACAGGCCTGAAAAAGATAAACCATCTATGCCTCCAATGGGCGGTGGTGGAATGGGTGATATGGGATATTAATTCCTACTGCGACGTACGATGGTATGTGCGGCGTCAATCATCTCTAATAAATACAAATCCCTTTGCAGCAATGCAGAGGGATTTTTTTTTGTCTGATTTTTTTATTGTGAAAATGAGGTTGATCCCGCACTTGCATTTTTGATTAAAAATGGCAACCTGTCTCTATTATGAGGCAGATTTTAAAAAAATAGTACAATGTTGTTTCCGTTAGTGATCTAAAGCGCTATTTTAATAAAGCGCAAATTGAAATTACACTTTCAGTTTTCGATCTAATTACATTAAAACGTTAGGAGAAATAAAAGAATTAGCGACATAATTTTTTCTGAAAAGAGTACCTTTATTTCAGGATGCCGTTACTATTTTTTCCATTGGCGAAATCGGAGTTGAGTTAATGAAAAGCCGGATAAATTTTAATGAAACAAATTTTCTGAAATAAAACAAATTAAAAGAAATGCAACGCAGAAATTTTATAAAAAATACCTCATTGAGCATGGCTGCATTGATGCTTAAGCCTGCTCTGCCTTTGCAGGACGATGCCGTATTGGGTCAGGGCAATAAGCGTTATAAGCTCGATACACATTGGAGCCAGGCCGATGTTGCAAAGTATCCTGTAAACGATTGCCACGAAATGATCCAGGATAGCAAAGGGCGAATACTTCTCCTTACTAACGAGACAAAAAACAATGTGCTGATCTACGATAAAAAAGGAAAATTATTAACCTCCTGGGGCAATGAATATCCCGGTGCACATGGCCTTACCTTGTTTAATGAAAATGGAACTGAGGTCTTATTCATTTGTGATAATAAAAGACACCAGGTGATTAAGACTACCATTGACGGCAGGGTTTTAATGGTGCTCGATTATCCAAAAGAAACTGGTCAATACACTAAAGAGGATGAATATATTCCTACAGAAACTGCCATTGCGTCTAATGGTGATATTTATGTTGCTGATGGATACGGGAAGGATTTTATCATTCAATATGATTCACAAGGGCGCTACATAAATCATTTTGGTGGAAGAGGTAGCGAGGAAAAACACTTATTAAATGCACATGGTATTTGTCTTGACTTCCGGAATCAAGATCAACCCAACTTAATTGTGACTTCGCGCCAGCAAAACTCATTTAAAAGATATAAAATGAATGGTGAATATATCAATTCCATTTCATTGCCCGGTGCATGGGTATGCAGACCCGTTATCAATGGCGATTATTTATATTCAGCGGTTTTGCAAACGAATTCGCGACAGGGCCAGCAGTCAGGTTTTGTAACTATTCTTGATAAAAATTATAAAGTGATTTCCAATCTGGCAGGATCAGCGCCAAACTATGTTGATGGTAAATTGGAGGAGATGTACCAAACTGTAAAATGCTTTTCTTATCCGCATGATGTATGCGTGGATGATGAACAAAATTTATACATTGCTCAATGGAATTCGGGGAAAGTGTATCCTTATAAATTATCTCCCGTTATTTGATGAAGGAATTATTTTTGACAATGCTACTGCTGCTAAAAGTTTTCTTGTTGTTTATTATTGAAATAAAAAGGTATCATGCCCATGCAAAAGGTTAAAAATATAATTTTTAATATCACTTTTGCGCTCAATATTCTTCTGTTGTTCCTGTTGATATTCGATAACAGGTTGCAGGTGCCCGCATGGCTGCAGGTGGTGGGTAGAATGCATACTATGTTCCTGCATTTCCCGATCGTAATGCTGGCGCTTTGTATTTTCTGGGAATTATTTTCAGGATATAAAAAATCATATATAGGCGTAAAGGCAGAGATTGGGGACGAATTGTTATTAGCTGCTGCCATCACTTCCGTGATCACTGCGCTGATGGGATTATTTCTTTCAAGGGAAGCGGGCTACACACCTGACCTTCTCGTGTGGCATAAATGGGGCGGTGTTTTTATTTCTTTTCTTTCGCTGGCCTGGTATGTTTTTCGTGTAAAAATGCGGCAGATAAAGCCAGCATTATTAACGACAGCCCTGGCAGCTATGATCATGATTATTGTAACAGGACATCTTGGAGCTAACATAACACATGGCGAAGATTTCCTGCTGGCGCCGGTTACTCCTGAAAAGCAAAAGTCAATCGTTTTATTTGAAGATGCCGGGGTGTATGCGAATATGGTGCAACCGATTTTAGAGGCGAAATGTATCAGTTGCCATAATGCTCAAAAGGCAAAAGGCGAACTGGTTATGGAAACAAAACAGTTGCTTTTGAAAGGTGGTAAAGATGGAAAGCTATGGGATTCTACTGCTAACGATCTTGGATTACTGATGGAACGAATTCACCTGCCGCCACAAAGTAAAAAGCACATGCCGCCACAAGGCAAGCCACAATTGACCGATGAGGAAACTGAAATTTTATACCACTGGATAAAAAGCGGCGCCAGCTTTACTACCAAGGTTGCTTCGCTTCCTGAAAGAGATAGTTTACGCTTATTGGCCGCGCCTTTATTTCAAACTATAGAGACTGATGATTACACTTTTGCTCCTGCGGATGAAAAAAAGGTAAATGCATTAAATAATAATTACCGTGTTGTCCGGGCTTTGGCAATTGGTTCCCCGGCATTGGGAGTAGAATTTTTTAGTGCTGAGCAATTCAAACCGGAACAGCTAAAAGAACTGCTTGATGTAAAAAATCAAATTGTAAAACTTAATTTAAATAAGATGCCGGTAGGTGATGAAGATCTTAAAACCATCGGCCAGTTTGTAAACCTTCGCAAACTAAATTTATCCTTCACAAATATTACCGGTGCAACATTACATGAGCTGGCAAAACTGAAAGAATTAAAGCTGCTTTCTTTATCAGGAACAAAAATAAAATCAGCCAACCTGCGGGTATTGGCGACTTTGCCAAAGCTTACTCAATTATTTGTCTGGAATACACCGTTGCCTCCCGAAGAAATAAAAAGGCTGCAGCAACAATTAAAAACTACCGCTATTGAAAGCGGTTACAGGGGAGATACCGTGGTAATAAAATTAAATCCGCCAATAATTGAAAACGAGGAGCAGGTGATCACACAGCCGGAAGAATTGAGATTAAAACATTACATAAATGGCGTAACCATTCGCTATACAACAGATGGTACAGAACCTGACAGCCTGAATTCTCCTGTGTATAAGGATGGCGTACTGCTTGACAAAAAACAAACCATAAAAGCAAAAGCGTATAAGCCCGGGTGGATCAGCAGTGACGTGGTTGAAAAAATATTTTATAAAGCCGGTGTTGTCCCCGATTCTGTTCAGTTAGTAAATGCTCCCGATCCGCAATACAAGGGAGAAGGCGCCTCAACACTGCACGATGGTAAGATCGGTAGCCTCAATTTTAGAGATGGCATGTGGCTGGGTTACCGTGTACAGCCGATGGCAGCCTTATTTTATTTTGATAAAGAAGTAAAAGCGTCATCAGTGACTATAAGCAGCATTGTAGATATAAATAGTTACCTGATGCCGCCACAGGAAATAGAAGTGTGGGGTGGAAGTGATCGAGCATCTCTCCATTTATTAAAGCGCCTGAAACCGGAGCAACCCACTAAAGAACAGCCCATATACATGACAAGCTATGACGTGGACTTTAATCCTAGAGAACTTAAAGTTTTAAAAATAATTCTTAAACCTGTAAGTAAA
>JALZAJ010000213.1 GCA_030948465.1 Bacteroidota bacterium | reverse complement strand
CCTCCTTTAATCAAATTACTGCCAACAATAACATCTATCGTGTTGTCGAAAAATTCTGATCTTCGGGCGAGGCTGTTTACCAACTCTATAATTGAGCTATCAAAAAAGTTCATGCAGGATTTAGTTTTAGTAAACGTTAGTAATGATACAAAATGCCAATATACAAATGAAATTATCCTGGAATTTCTGTAGGATTAAAATTATAAGCCGATGTCTATTTTTGAAAACAAGAGTTTAAAGCAATTTAACTATTTTTTCATATTAAGGAAACAATCATATAAAATAAGCATTTCGATATTTTTGCCCTAACCTCTCATGCCTTTTTTAAAATCATTTTCAATCAATACGGAAAAGAAAAATCCTTTTCCATTTAACATTCCTGCCGTAAAATTTGTAAAGCAAATACAATTAGACAAAAGGGTCACCATTTTCATTGGTGATAATGGCTGTGGTAAATCAACATTGTTGGAAAGTATTGCGCTTCAACTTAATCTTCCGCTGATAGGCGGCTTTATAAAACAACATCCCGGTTTTGAAGCTGCAAGGTTGCTTCAGCATTATGTTGAAATAGAATGGAAACGTGAAATGAAGAAAGGCTTTTTTTTCCGGGCGGAAGACTTCAGTGATTTTATAAACTCAACAGAAAATGAGCGAAAGAAAATTGCAGGCGATCTTAGTGAATTGAAAGGGGTGGTTGACGATTACATCATCAAACAGATGAGTGAAAACATGAATTATTCTCTTTATCGCATGCGCAAAGATTATGGAGAAAACATGCAGGCGTTTTCACATGGCGAGGCTTATCTAAAAATATTGCAAATAAGAATTGGCGATAAAGGAATTTATCTTTTGGATGAACCTGAAGCCGCTCTTTCCCCGCTGAAACAATTGTCACTGATATTCTTTATTCTTGAAGTGTTAAAAAATCGTAACACCCAATTTATAATATCTACCCATTCCCCCATATTAATGGGCATTCCGGAAGCAACGATCTACGAGATCACGGAAGATAGTATGAAGCAGGTAAACTATAAAGAAACTGATCATTACAGGATCACCAAAACTTTTTTGGATGATCCCGATGTTTATTTTAGAGAGCGGGAGGAGTGAGTTAAGAAGGTATTTGACTTATTTTCTTTTTTATAAAAAAGTTTTATTTCTTCTTTCATTGATTATCACCAACCTAATTAGTTAATTACTGCTGCTGAGCTTATTTCGGCCAGCCACGCTTTTTTGTATTTCTGTTGCATTTTGCGAAAAGCAATGAAGCTGGTCATTGCCATCCAAAACTTCAATTGAAAAAATATGTTTTCTAATGCTTTCATCAGAAGTTTCCCATAATGTGTCAAACAAAAAGTCAATTGCTTCCGAACAATCCATTTCTTCAACCCAATCGGCTTTAACCTGAATTATAAAAGAGGTGGATATATCACCAGGATATGCTTCAACAATACATATTTCTGTCAAAGGTCTATCCTTCGTTTGACATGCTTCTCTAAAGGATTGTAAACTAACTTCTAATTGATTTCTATCCATTTTAATATTCCGTCTTTATCTTGGAGTAAAGTTATTAAAATTATTTACATCAGCAGCTTTAAAATGTCCGCATGGCCTATATCTGGCAGATTCGTCCCACGCACTAAATAAAAGGGAATTTGTTTTTGCTAATGTCTTATTAGTTGCTTTATCATTGTCAAATTTTATCTTTAAGCCGCCGAATATTAATAAAGTAAATAGGTTGTGTGTCTTTACAGCTTTTCTTATTTCTCCAATACCTTCTATGGCGTTTGCGTTTTTATCAGATTCGTCAAACAAATTAGGTATTCCTAATCTGTCGCAAATTTTAGCTTTTAACATTAACTCAACACTATACCCTGCTAAATAAAATGCTCCGTCACACATTCCGTTTGAAAATAAAATTTTTGCTTCCTCTAAACGTTGCCAGGCCAATTGTCTTATCTCACTCGGGTTTGTCATTACTATAAAAGTAGCGAAGATAAAATAAACGATGTGTGTTCTTTCATTAATGATCCCGCGAACTTAATTAATCTCATTTGTGCCGGGCAACCTTATTTTAAATCCCTTGAAATAAAATGTTAGCTGTTTTGCTGTTACAATTAAGTAGTCATCATTTTCAGCAATTTAATCCTGGTCAAGAAAATTTTCAAAACTGTTTTTTATATCAATAGGACCTTAGCTAAGTATCTTTTAAATATTCTTTTTTAGAGTGCTATGCGATTTTTATTTTTTTTAGGAACTGATAAACAGTTGCGGAAGAATAAAGCAGGCTGCATGCTTTCGGCGCCAGGATATAGCCAAAAAAACCACGGTAAAAATACCGTGGCTACTTATTCTTTTTAATCAACCTTTACTACTCTCCTGAATCATCAAGAACCAATGGATAATCATAAGGTTCGCTATACCCGGGATAAAATCCGGAAATAGTTACCTGCTTATCTGAGCCGATAATTGATTTAAGATCATCGACGGAGCTTACGGGTTTACCGTCTGCTTTTGTGATTATAAATCCGTCTCTCATCCTTGTCTGGTCATTGATAGCGCCTTCGTTTATTTTTTTCACGACCACACCTCCGGTCAGTCCATATTCTTTCGCTTTTTTGCTGTCAAGCGTTACCAGATCTGCCCCAAGCCTGTCGAGCATTATATCTGCTTTTACAATATCATAATTACCTGAATTATTTTTTAAGGTAACAGGTATGGTATTTTCGGCCCCGCTTCTTTCAATAGTAACATTTATTTTATCACCGGGTTTATAGCCGCTTAATTTTTCCTGAAGTTCAGAACCTGAATTGATTGAAGTGCCGTTTATTTTTCTGATAATATCTCCTTTCTTAATCCCCGCTTCAAGAGCTGCGCCTGTTTTAGTTAAATCGGTAATATAGATACCATCAGCGCTTACGGGAATATTTTCCTTTTGTTTTTCCTGGTCTGTTAATAAACCTGCGTCAATAAACATAGCACCTAAAAATCCACGCTGAACACTGCCGAATTTTATCAGATCATTAATTACCTTTTTCACGATGTTAACCGGTATAGCATAAGAGTAGCCATTGTAATATCCGGTTGGAGAAGCAATTGCAGAATTTATACCTATAAGCTGGCCATTAGTGTTAATTAAAGCGCCACCGCTGTTTCCCATATTTACCGCAGCGTCAGTTTGCAAAAATGATTCAACGGCCATCGAACGGCTTCCTGTTTTATCCCTGTTTAGCCCCAGCGATCTTGACTTCGCACTAATTATACCGGCTGTTACCGTAGCGTCGAGATTTAATGGATAACCGAGTGCTAAAACCCATTGGCCAATCTTTACGTCATCAGAATTTCCATACATAATAAAAGGTAAATTCTTGGCATCCACTTTTACAACAGCAAGGTCGTAAGAAGGATCAGAGCCAATTACTTTAGCCGTGTACGTTTTCCTGTTGCTTAAAGTAACAGTTACTTCGTCAGCGCCCGCCACCACGTGATTATTGGTAACAATATACCCATCATCGCTTATAATTACTCCCGAGCCGGAAGCCATTGATGGCATCATTCGCTGGCGGCCATTACCCTGCCCAAAGAACTGGTTGAAAAGATCGTCGTCTCCAAACAGGTCTGAAAAAGGATTTTTTTGATTCGGTAAATTGTTACTAACCTGCCTTGGATTTGTTTTTGTTTTGATATGCACCACCCCGGGAATTGCCGCCTCTGCAGCCTGGGTAAAATCCGCCGGCCCGGGAGTTGGATTTCCCTTATCATCATAGAACCCTGCATATTTATAATTGGAAGGAATAGTTAATGACTGAAAATTGGGGTTGTTGTTATTGTGCTGGTATTTATTGTACCCAAAAATTACAGCCATTGTAGTGAGTGTGCTTATAAGCACGGTTAAAAAAATGTTCCTCGTTTTCATTTATGGAATTTTAATTGTAAGATATTCTATTTAATATGATTAATATGATCATCAAATCTCATGCTAAAAACTAAAATTAAACAATCCTTTCAACTCTATAAATACCGCCTGTTTACGTTTAACAATTAATTAGAAAGGATTTCGTAGATCAGCAATTTTTATTTTATCAGAAACCGCAAAGACTTCATTAATTATAAGCAACGTTTTTTTAAAAAAGATGTTTTATAAACTTAATAAAAATTGTATAGTATCTATTCCATCTGCATAGTCAGTTAGCCGCGGCTCCTGCGCTGTTCCAAATGCCGTTAGCTCTTCGCCGCAAATACACTGAATATTTGTATTCTTTTTCAAATCTTTCAAAATAGTCCTTCTATTATTATAAAAAGAGTAATGAAGTACGCTCACCGGTGAGAAAATGCTTTCATTTTCTAACAGGATGATGCTTTCGCTTGCCATATATTTTTTGTTATTCATAATAAGCAGCGCAAGATTGTAGTCGTAATTATTCTTGTATTTCGAATGATCGGCGAAGAAGCCATATTTTTTAAAAGAAGCAAGCAATGGAACAAAATCGTATGACTCCGGTACAAAGATGCTTGTAACATTCCGGCAACCAAGCCCAAAATACGTATGCACATCATCTGCCAGTAAACCAAGCTCATCACCGGTTTCTTTACCGGTTAATATGGCGACTGAAGTTTTATTACCTCTGATAATGGATGGATATTTTCCAAAATAATAATTAAAATATCTTGCGGAATTGTTGCTGCCGGTAGCGATATAGCCATCACAGGCATTTAACCGGTCCGCAATTTCTACCGACAATGCGATTTCAACATTCCATTCGCTCATTTTTTTAAGCAGGTAAGGAAACAGCACATCATCTTTTTCTGAAAGCTTTATTTTTGACTTATGCCCGCTGATGAACACGCAAAGAAAATCGTGAAACCCAACCAAAGGAATATTTCCCGCCATTACAATCCCAATATTTTTGGGTGTAATATTATCATCCAGATGATAAATTCTTATCCATTCTTCCAATTTTGTCCTATCAAGAAAATGCATTGAAATATTCCTTAAAGCCACATCCAGGAATTGCGGTGTGAACCATTTATTTTTTTCAAATGCTTTTTCCTTTATCGCTTTCAACTGCGGCCCATCAGCCGTCAAATATTTTCCAAGCTTTACCATTACATCAATTCTTTCGGCTAAATTCATCGTGCAAATAATTATCTGTTATATATTTGTAAGTGTACAATTATAATAGAACGCAAAATTCGTAAATTATCCGTATGCATACGGAAAGCTTTAAACAAACAACATGGCAATAATAATTACTGATGAGTGCATAAACTGCGGTGCTTGTGAACCTGAATGTCCTAACAATGCGATTTATGAAGGTGGTGTGGAATGGTCGTTTAGCGATGGTACTACGGTGAAAGGAGAAGTTACTTTATTGGATGGCTCAACGATGGATGCCAGTCAGCGAAATCCACCTATTGCGACGGATATTTATTATATTGTTCCCAATAAATGCACGGAATGCCAGGGTTTTCATGAAGAACCGCAATGTGCTGCAGTATGCCCGGTGGACTGTTGCGTGCCGGATGAAATGTACCGGGAAACCGTTGAAGAGCTTCTTGCAAAAAAAGAAAAGCTTCACATCTAATTCAAGGCCTTCGGGCCTATCAGGCAGGTGATATTTCCTGCTCTTTGGCGAGGGTATTGAAAAATACTTTCGCCTTTTTTCTAAAAATAAAATGGATTCATGCTGATAAAAAAGACATTTTTATTTTTTTACCCTTCTATTTTTTTACTTTTTTTTATTACTTCCTGCAAGCCAAAACCGAAGCCTGTACCTGTAAAGGAAACTTCAGTGGATGAGATGATAGATGCTGATATTGCATTTTCTGATATGAGCAAACAAAAAGGTATGAAAAATGCATTTATTGATTTTATAGATAATGAAGGGATACTGCTGCGACCTGATCACCTTCCGGTAAAAGGTGCAGATGCTATTGATTTTTTAACGCAGGTAAATGATACACTTTATACACTGACATGGGTACCCGAAGGAGCTGAAATAGCCGCTGGTGGCGACTTAGGATTTACGTATGGCATCTACACCCTTCAGCCAAAAGATACATTAAAAGATAGCGCTCTAAAAGGAACCTATGTAAATATTTGGAAACAGCAGGCCGATGGCAACTGGAAGTTTGTAATGAATAGTTCCAATGCAGGAATAAACCCATAAAATTATTCTGACTTCTTAATCATAACTTTTAAAACAATAATTTTTTAAAAAGAATGAAACCTACGATCGCTTTTGTTACTGGTGGTTTTTCAGGCGAAGCCCAAATATCTTATCAATCAGCGCTTGTCATTGAAAAAAACATTGACAAAGAGAGATACAATTTTTACAAGATTGATCTTACCAAAGATGGCTGGTTTTATGAACTGCCAAAAGGGGATAAAACGGAAGTTAACAAAAATGATTTTTCCCTGCTGATCGATGACGAAACAGTAATGTTCGATGCGGTGCTCATCGGCATTCATGGCACTCCGGGAGAAGACGGAAAGTTGCAGGGATATTTTGATATGCTTCGTATTCCTTATACAACCTGCGACTGCGCCACATCGGCTCTTACGTTTAACAAGAGATACACGGTTGCCGTAGCGGCATTCAGCGGAATTGCGGTTGCAAAATCAATCCTTTTATTCAGGAATACATTTAAAAGACCCGATGAATTGATAAAGCATTTGCGCTTTCCTGTTTTCATAAAGCCCAATAACGGCGGTTCCAGCATTGGCATGTCAAAAGTGAATTCTCCATCGGAGGAATTAGGAGCCGCTATTGAAAAAGCTTTTAAAGAAGATGACCAGGTGCTCGTGGAAGAATTTATTAAAGGAAGAGAGCTTACCATCGGTGTTTTTAAATCAAAAGGAGAAATTATTCCTTTGCCCATAACGGAGATCATCACTAAAAAGGAGTTTTTTGATTATGAAGCAAAATACCTTGGCGCCAGTGATGAGATAACGCCCGCTGAAATTGATGATTCTATTGCAAATAAAATAAGAGAGGCAGCCATAAAAGCCTATAGTGTTTTTAATTGCAAAGGAATTATTCGTGTAGATTTTATTTATAATGAAGAAGAGGGCAAACCCTATATGCTTGAAATTAATACAGTTCCGGGGCAAAGTGAAGCCAGCCTTGTTCCTCAGCAGGTGAAAGCCATGGGATGGAGCATGATGGAATTTTATACCGCTTTATTAGAAGAATGCCTGCATAATTAAATCTTACTATATTGCAAACGACCATTTTCTTTTAACCTATACATATCATTGTGTTTAAATTCATCACCAGGCAACCTTTTTGGGTAAATTTACTTGCGGCCATTTTATTATTGTTTCTTATCGGCTTTCTCATCCTGCAGTCCCTGAGTTGGTTTACCAATCATGGCAGTTACCTTAAAGTTCCTTCTGTTACAGGACAAAAAGTGGAGGATGCTGTAAACTTTTTGGAGAAAGCTGGCTTCGATGTTATCATCACCGATTCATTATATAACGATAGCCTGCCGCTCAATACAGTAAAGAAACAAATCCCCGATGCGGGAGCGACCGTTAAAGTTAACCGGACTGTTTTCATCAACATAAATCCTGTCACTCTTCCTATGGTAGAGATGCCGCGCCTTGAGGGCCTGAGCTTTAGATTTGCGCTGGAGAAACTTCAAAAAAGTCATTTGAAATTAGGCGATACAACTTACCGGGCCGATTTTATGAAGGGCTCTATTCTTGATCAAACCTATAATGGAAATCATATATTGCCGGGAACAAAATTGCGCTGGGGTTCGGCGGTAAGCCTTGTTATTGGCGGAGGATTGGTGCAGCAACAGATTCATGTTCCGGATCTGCTTGGACTTACAGTTTCGGAAGCAAAAACGGAATTGCAGTCAAAAGGAATTTTACTGGCAGCTATTCTTACTTTCGGGCAGGTAAGCGACACGCTGAATGCCTTCGTAATTAAGCAAAATCCCGATTCGCTTGATGAAGATTTAAAGCCGGCATATATTCAGCCGGGGCAAACGATGGACATCTGGATATCTGTTGATCGCCCCATAACTGACAGTTTAAAAAAAGAAAACCCTTTACAACAATGACAAATATAACCCCTGAAGAAGTGAAGAAAAGGCTCGATGCGGGCGAAGATCTTCATCTTATAGATGTAAGAGAACCCCATGAAAATGCTGAGTTCAATATAGGCGGTAAATTGATTCCCATTGGCAAAATTCAATCGATGCAAATTGAAGATATAGAAGACCTTCGTAATGAAGAAGTGATCTTATATTGCCGCAGTGGAAATAGAAGTGGTATTGCCGCGATGGTACTCGATCAGTTAGGATTCACCAATACTAAAAACTTAACCGGAGGTATGCTGGCATGGGGAGAAAGATTTAAAGGTTAATCGGCGGGTATTTTCTGCAAAAATAAAGCGGACAGGAATGCCCGCTCGGAATGTGCTAAAACTAAAAAGCACATGAGAATACCCTAAAATTACAGGTACACTTCGTGCCGTTCAAATCTTGATTACCCAGGCATGAATTATCAATGCCTATCTATGAATAATTATGCGTCAGCTATTTTCAAAATGAATTTTTGTAAAAAACCAAGCGAGTAATTACTACAATTTTATATTAATTGCGGCTAAAAAGTTTATGCCCGCCATGGGGAAATAATAATTTTCGACGTTCAGTTGGCCGCCCGAAAAATAATTGTAGGTATAGCCATTCGATTCATATTTTTTATTGAAAACATTATTTACCTGGAAAATGAAATTGACTTCCTTACATATTTTTTTAGGCAATAAATACGCAAACCTTGCATTCTCAACCAGGTAGGGATGTATGCTCCTGCTTGTATTGGAAGTATTATCCAGAAATTGCCGGCTTACATACTTTTCCTGAAAACTTACCTCACTATTTTTTATTGGAAGAAAATTAATCGCGGCCGCAGATACGATATCAGGCGAAAAAGAAATATTCGTGTTTTTGTATTGGTTCATTAACTGCCCGCCATTATCATAGTCATCGACATACTCTGTGAAGTTTTTTATTTTGTTTTTGCTGAAGGAAATATTTCCTGAAACATTTACCCAATCAGCAAATTTAATGGCTGTTTGCAGTTCAGCTCCCATACGATAACTGTGCGCTGCATTCGTTCTGGTGTAAGCGCCCACATCGTTTATCTTACCCGTGTTTACAAGTTGGTTGTGATAAGACATATAGTAGAGGGTAACACCATAGCTCACGGTTTTCCCTTTATTTTCAATTCCCAATTCCATATCCTGCAATATTTCCGGCATTGGCTGCTGATTAGCGCCTGCTTCAAAATCATCCCTGTTCGGTTCTTTCGAGCCAACAGAATAGGATACATAGCTCTGGAAATTTTTCTTGTTGAATGAAAGACCAATCTTCGGATTAAAAAAAGCATATTCCTTTTTAATGTTTATTTGGGGATTGGATTCAAAACCTGCAATGTGGTAGTTAACAAAACGGCCTTGCATATCCATAAATCCTGAAAATCCTGATCCAAAAGTTTGCAAAATTTTTGCATAAAAATTCAGGTCATTTTTATTGGCCGGAAGATCTGCATATTTATAATTTTTGGGGAAACCTTGTTGAGCCCAGGTAACAATATCATAGTGTTTTCCATCGTAATTATTCCACCCTCCACCGAAAGTAAATTGAGTTTTATTTTTTTGATACTGTACAGAAAATAGGGTTCCGTAAAAATAATTATCAAGCCAAAGCTGACGTACTAAATCGGTGGAAGTGATTGTATCGCTCCCATTATAATAATCCGGCAGGCCATAATCACTGTAAGGTTGATCAGCCCGGTATTCTTCGTAATATCCTTTTCCTCTTGTAAGGAAAGCAGTGATGCTAAGCCTTAATGCGTTATTTATTTTCCGGTTATAAAACAGTTGGTAATGTGTTTGAGTATAATTATCCATTTCATTTTTATAAGGTGATCCGGGTTTTTCAGTGCCGGCAGGGTTATACCTGCGGTTGCTGTCGAGGTAACTTTCAGGAATGCCGTACCAGGATTGATACGTTTTTTCTTTGCCATTAATAATATTAAACCGCAGCGAACTATTAT
>JALZAJ010000159.1 GCA_030948465.1 Bacteroidota bacterium | reverse complement strand
TGGTAAAGGAAATGTGCGACCTCCAAAAACATGGTGGGCCTGACGATGAGGGATTGTATAGTTGTGCTGAAAGTAATTTGGTGCTTGGCCACAGGAGGCTTGCGCTGATTGATCTTTCGCCGGCCGGACACCAGCCAATGATCTACCAGGACCGGTATGTAATTTCCTTTAATGGCGAGATATACAATTTCCCTGAATTAAAAGTTGAACTAACGCAAATGGGTAAGTGTTTTAAAACCCATTCAGATACCGAAGTTATACTTGCTGCATTTGCTCAGTGGAACACCTGGAGCTTTGCAAAACTATCCGGCATGTTTGCCTTTGCCCTCTACGACACTTTAGAACAAAATTTATATCTCGTAAGAGATGCTTCCGGAATAAAACCTTTGTATTATTCCGTTACGCATGGAACTATAGAATTCGCTTCAGAGATAAGGGCGTTCAATGCTGTGGGAGATAAAAAAGAAAATCGGCAATGGCCTGTATTCCAATTAGCTTACGGTTTTATACCGGAGCCTGTTACCACCTTACAACATGTAAAACCCCTGCACAAAGGCTGTTTTTACAAATTGAATTTATCAACCGGCGCTGATAGTTTACAATCGTTTGCGCATTATAGTTATAGTGATAACCTCCACGATCCTGTTGATTCCTGTAGGGCCATAAGAAGTTCTATTCAACATGCAGTTAAAAGACATTTACTATCGGATGCGCCTATCGGGGTTTTTTTGAGCGGGGGCATAGATTCCAGTATTCTAACTTCTCTTGCTTTCAACTCACAGGAGGAACATTTAAAAACCTTATCGCTTTATTTCAACGAAACCCAATTTTCTGAGAAAAAATACCAGGATCGTATCATTGAAAATTTGAAGTGCAAACATTACCAGCACTTACTTACTGAGTCAGAATTCAAAAAATCTTTTCCAGCTATATTGCAGGCCATGGACATGCCCAGTTGTGACGGGCTCAATACATGGTTCATCAGCAAGTATGCAAAAGCAAATGGCTTGAAAGCAGTGTTATCAGGTATCGGTGGCGATGAATTGTTTGGGGGCTATCCTTCTTTTGCAAGAATTTCTATTGCAAGCCAACTCCGGCATTTTCCCTCAGCTTTGTTGAAGACAGGGAGGCATAGGAGTAATAAGAAGTTAAACAGGTTATCCTATCTTTCACTGGAAGGTATTAAAGGTATGTACCTCTTTTTAAGAGGATTATTTACTCCTGCTCAAATTGCAGCGCAATTAAATGCTACCGAGAAGGAGATATGGTCTATACTCCAGGAACAGCCAATACTTCCCCAGTTAGCCGGCATAAAGCCTAAAAATAAAGCAAGCTGGATGGAACTGAATATTTACATGCAGGATCAATTATTGCGGGATGCCGACGTAATGAGCATGGCACATGGGATAGAGATCAGGGTTCCGTTTCTGGATAAGGAAGTAATAAAAACTGCCTTATCAATAGAGGACGCTATCAAATATGAAGGCCCTTTACCAAAGCAGGTATTGATTAATGCATTTAAAAGCGAACTGCCCGAAGCAGTATGGAATCGTAAAAAAATGGGGTTTAGTTTTCCTTTTACCCAATGGCTCAGTTCGAATCAATTTGTAAAAGATACTATGCAAAACGGCAATATCTATTCTCAATTAAGCTATAAAAAATTCAAAGAAGGAAAACTGCAATGGAGCCATTTAATGTCATTGCTTATTTTAGAAACCCGTGGTGTCAATTAGCTAATTAGCTAATCAGCTAATTGAACAATTAGCTAATTAAGAATGTCAAAAACCCTCTTCCTTACCCTCAGAGTTTTTTCCGCTACCGGCGGTATAGAAAAAGTGTGCAGGATTATGGGTAAGGCATTATATGAAGAAAGCATAAAAAATGATGGGGTCGTGCATATCTGCAGCATGTATGACAGGCAGGAAGATGCTTTCAACAATTTATATTTCCCTTCCGAAAACTTCAGGGGATTTGGAATAAACAAATTGCATTTTATAAAAGAAATGGTGCAGGCTGCTTCCAGGGTTGATAGGGTAATATTGAGCCATATTAATTTATTGCTCATAGGATGGCTCATTAAAAAAAAAGCGCCTTCTATAAAAATTATCCTGCTTGCACATGGCATAGAGATCTGGCATCCGCTCAGTCCGCGAAAAAGAAATATGTTATGGCATTGCGACGCCATTCTTGCAGTAAGCTCATTTACAAGAAACAAAATAATTGAACAGCATAAACTGCTGGAAGAAAAATGTAAAGTGCTCAACAATTGTATAGATCCTTTCCTTTCTGCTCCATCCCGGCATAAAAAAAATGAAGCCCTGTTAAATAAATATGGATACTCAGGCAAAGATAAAATCCTGCTGACACTTACCAGGCTATCTTCTAAAGAAAGATATAAGGGCTATGATAAGGTGATACGTGCGGTGGCAGGTTTACTAAAAACATACCCTACCATTAAATATCTTATTGCCGGTGGTTATGACACCGCAGAAAAATCGTTTGTTGATAGCTTAATTCAGGAAACCGGCTTGCAGCAAAATGTATTGATGCCCGGTTACATAAAGGAGGAAGAGCTTGAAGACCATTTCGCCCTAAGCGATATGTATGTGATGCCAAGCCGGAAAGAAGGCTTTGGTATCATATTTATTGAAGCCATGTATTATGGGCTCCCTGTAATTGCCGGTAACCAGGATGGATCTGCTGACGCCTTATTACAGGGCCGGTTGGGGCAGCTTATTAATCCGGAAGACGTTGCCGCCATATCCCGGGCAATAGAAAATATCCTGGAAGATCCGTTTTCGTTTACACCTGACCGTAACCTTTTGATGAATCATTTTAGTTATGATGCCTATAAGGCAAACCTTGAGGAGGTTACTTCTTCCGTACGCATTGCATAATTGTTTTGTATTGTATTTATAAATGAATAAAGCACCGGACTTACTGGCTATAACAGAACCCGAACACTGGGACATGATCATAGAGCCTAAGGCTCACCTGCTGGATCTTAACCTTAAGGAAGTATGGAAGTACCGTGACCTGCTCCTGCTTTTTGTGAAAAGAGATTTTATTGCGCAATACAAGCAAACCATTCTTGGCCCGCTGTGGCACGTGATACAACCTCTCTTTACTACCATCATGTTCCTGCTGGTATTTGGCAAGATCGCCAACATTCCTACAGATGGTATCCCACCGGTTTTATTTTATATGAGTGGCATAACTATTTGGAATTATTTTTCCAGTTGCCTCAGTTCCACTTCTAATACTTTCGTGGCAAATGCAGGTATTTTCGGAAAGGTATATTTCCCCAGGCTGGTAATACCCTTATCGTCTGTGCTGTCGAATATTGTGAAATTCGGGATTCAATTTTTGTTGCTGGTTATCATGATGATCTTTTATGCATACAAAGGAACTCCTGTGCATGCAGGTATTTCGTTGTTATGTATTCCCGTGCTCGTGATTATGATGGCCGGCCTCGGGCTTGGGCTGGGAATTATTATTTCATCATTAACCACTAAGTACCGGGACCTTACGATACTCATCGGGTTTGCAGTTCAATTGCTTATTTATGCTACCCCTATCGTCTACCCGTTGTCATTTCTTAAAGGAAAATCGTATGCATCATGGATAAAATGGAACCCGCTTACACCTATTGTGGAAACGTTCAGGTATGCTTTATTTGGAAAAGGGAGCTTTGAGGCATCGGGCCTTTTGTACAGCGGGGGAATTATAGTTGTTATTTTATTTATTGGATTATTAATATTCAGTAAAGTGGAGAGGACATTTATGGATACGGTATAGGTGCCTTCAGAAATAAGAAGTTCTTTATCGCTTTCTTTCCTGAATAATTGGAAAAACGAATTAAATACATACTTTATCTTCGCTACTTATAATTACATTCAAAGCTTATAATTGATCACAGGTGTGAGTGGCAATAAGATTATTACTTGAAATAAACAATAACATGGAAACATTGACAATCAAAATACCCTCTCAA
>JALZAJ010000141.1 GCA_030948465.1 Bacteroidota bacterium | reverse complement strand
AATTAAAAGTACCGCTTCTGAAAAAATATAAATGCAACCGTTTGCATAATAAAAATAAGAAGTTAAACAATTACAACCTTTTAATAAATTTGGTTATTGATCATTATGATTGTAATTGTATGAGTTTTGCAGGCTGTGTGAGGAATACACAGAGTCAATAATAAATGCTAAAAGCAGATCCGGTCAATTTAACTATCAACGACGATTCCCACAGACCCTGCTGATCAACAAAAGAAATTATAGTAAAATCAAATTCTGAACTCTGAACAATTTAATACATTTGAGCATGAGTTATAATTATTTGCCGCTTGATGCGAGCGAGCTTACCTTCCGGCAGGTAAAGGATTTTGTACAATACGATCAGCTTGTTTCCATAACATACGCGGCCCATAAATCCATAGAAAAATGCAGGAAGTACCTCGATGAAAAGCTGGATGTTTCAGATGAACTTTTTTATGGAATAAATACAGGGTTTGGTTTTCTTCAAAACGTACGAATTGATAGGCAACAATTACGCACGCTCCAAAGCAATTTGTTGTTGTCGCATGCGTGTGGTATGGGAGAAGAAGTTGGTGCAGAAATCGTAAAGCTGATGATGATGCTAAAAATAAAATCGTTGAGCTATGGCTACTCCGGCATTGGAATAGAAGTAGTGAAACGCTTGATGGATATGCATAATAATCAGGTGCTTCCTGTTATTTATACACAAGGGTCCCTGGGCGCTTCGGGAGATCTGGCGCCCCTAAGCCATCTTTGCCTTCCTTTGATTGGCATGGGTGAAGTAAGAATAGAAGGCGGCAAAATTCCCGCATCACGGGCTTTGAAAAATATGAATTGGGAGGTGATTGATCTGCAAAGTAAGGAAGGCCTTGCCCTTATTAATGGTACACAATTCATGAGCGCTTATGGAATGTATGCTCTTATTAAATCAGAAAAATTAATTCAATGGGCAAGTATAATCGCGGCAATTTCATTTGATGCTTTCAATTGCAATCATGACTGCCTTAATGAAAAGCTGCATTCAATAAGAAACCACAGCGGGCAGGTATCTGTAGCTGCTGATATGAGAAAACTGCTTGGGGGCAGTGAAATAGAGGCTTTACAGAAAGGGCGTCTCCAGGACCCTTATTCTTTCCGTTGTATGCCCCAGGTACATGGCGCAACAAAAGATACTTTTGAATTTGTGCTGAATACATTTCTCAAAGAAATCAATTCTGTTACTGACAATCCAAATATTTTTCCTGATGATGATCTTATCCTGAGCGGTGGAAATTTTCACGGTCAGCCCTTAGCGTTAGCTCTGGATTTTCTGGCAATTGCCATGAGTGAACTTTCCAGTATTTCCGAACGGCGAACTTACCAGCTATTAAGTGGTGACAGGGCTTTTCCGCTTTTTCTTGTGAAGAATCCGGGATTAAATTCGGGTTTAATGATTCCGCAATATACGGCCGCTGGAATCGTAAGCGAGAACAAACAACTATGTACACCTGCTTCTGTCGATTCCATTTCCTCGTCCAATAACCAGGAAGACCATGTAAGCATGGGAGCCAATGCGGCAACAAAATGTATGCGGGTAATTGATAACGTGGAAAGAGTATTAGCCATTGAATTACTTACAGCAATACAGGCGATAGAATATCGCAGGCCGTTAAAATCTTCTCCTATGCTTGAAGAAATAATATCCGCTTTTAGAGAAAAAGTTTCTTTCAATGAGGCGGATAGGTTTTTGCATGAGGACATGATGAAGGCAGTGGAGTTTATAAGGGAATACGAACTGCTTGTTTACTGATATAAATTAAAACTGCAGGTTGCTAATCTTCTAAAACAATAAACGCTTTGTCATGCTGAGCTTGTCGAAGCATCAACGCCTGCTGACATACCACAATAATTTAATTATGAAATTACCTCACAATTATTCAGTCTATATTGTTCAATGCAGAGATGAATCTTACTACGTCGGGGTTACAAATGATTTAGACAGACGATTGTGGGAACACAATTCAGGTTTTAATATTGGGTGTTATACATATATGAGAAAGCCTGTTGTGTTAAAATACTATGAAACCACGCATGATATAAAACAGGCTATTTTAAGAGAGAAGCAATTAAAAGGCTGTTCAAGAAAAAAGAAGGAAGCTTTGTTTGAAGAAGATTGGAATGAATTAATAAGATTATCAAGATCGACGGTAGAGAAATTGAAAGATGAACAGTCTGCAACCCCTCGACAGGCTCAGGGTGACCCTTCGACAGGCCCAGGGTGACAACCCTTCGAGAGGCTCAGGGTGACCCTTCGAAAAAAGTGGTAAAAATAAAAGCGTTCACTTCTACTTTATGAATTTAAAAGAGTTGTCATGCTTAGCTTGTCGAAGCACCGAAGTACAAGCATTTGAATTTAATAAATTCAAATTATCAATAACATAAGCTTAATAATCAATCAATACAATCGAATGAATCACCAGGCCACATCAAAATACGATCCCATAAAATATAAAACTCCCACCGGCACAAAACTTAATTGTAAAGGCTGGATACAGGAAGCCGCTTTAAGAATGCTGCTCAACAACCTCAATCCTCAAGTCGCTGAACGACCCGATGATCTTATTGTATATGGTGGACGTGGTAAAGCAGCCAGAAATTTTGAAAGCCTTGATCTAATTATTAAAGCGCTAAAAGACCTTGAGAATGATGAATCACTTTTAATACAAAGCGGAAAGCCGGTAGGCATTTTGCAAACACATCCTAACGCTCCAAGAATACTTATCTCAAATTCCCAGCTTGTGCCTAAATGGGCAACCTGGGAACATTTTGATGAGTTGGATAAAAAGGGATTGATGATGTATGGTCAGATGACCGCAGGTTCGTGGATATATATCGGAAGCCAGGGAATCGTACAGGGAACTTATGAAACCTACGGCGCGGTTGCCAACAAACATTTCAGCGGAACATTAAAGGGAACACTTAATGTAACAGCAGGGCTGGGTGGAATGGGCGGTGCACAACCACTCGCAATTACCATGAATGAAGGAGTCGCCTTAATTGCCGAAGTAGAAAAATGGAGGGTAGAAAAAAGATTGGAAACCAGGTATTGTGATTTGTTGATTGAAGACATTGACGAAGCCATTGATAAAGCGCTTGAATATAAAAACGAGCGTAAGGCTATTAGCATAGGAGTGCATTGCAATGCCGTGCATTTATTGCAAAGGCTTATCGAAAGAAATATAATTCCTGACACACTTACCGATCAAACTTCAGCACACGATCCATTGATAGGATATGTTCCCCATACTTTAAATAATGAACAGGCAAATGTTTTAAGAGAAGCCGATCCTGAAAAATACATTGCCCTTGCTTATGAAAGTATGAAGCTTCATGTGGAACTTATGCTGGAATTACAAAGCCGCGGTTCCATAACTTTTGATTATGGTAATAACTTACGGGCAAGGGCACACGAAAAAGGTTTGCAAAACGCCTTTGATTTTCCGGGTTTTGTGCCAGCTTATATTCGTCCCTTGTTTTGTGAAGGCAAAGGCCCTTTTCGTTGGGCCGCGTTGAGTGGCGATCCAAATGATATCGCTGTAACTGACGAAGTGATGATGAATTTATTTCCTGAAAATGAAGGCATGATACGATGGATAAAAATTGCGCAGCAAAAAATCGCTTTTCAGGGATTGCCTGCACGCATTTGCTGGATAGGGCAGGGGGATAGGGAAAAAGCTGGACTTGCCTTTAACGATCTTGTAAGATCCGGAAAAGTAAAAGCGCCTATCGTTATTGGCCGTGATCATTTGGACACGGGTTCTGTTGCCAGCCCGAACCGGGAGACCGAAGCTATGCTTGACGGCAGTGATGCTGTTGCAGACTGGCCGGTACTTAATGCCCTGGTAAACACTGCAGGTGGTGCAAGTTGGGTGAGCCTGCATCACGGTGGCGGCGTTGGCATGGGATATAGCATACATGCAGGAATGGTGATTGTTGCCGACGGCACGGATGAAGCTGCGTCTAAGCTTAGCCGTGTGTTGCGCAATGATCCCGGCCTTGGTGTAATAAGACATGCTGATGCAGGCTACGATGTTGCGAAAGATTATGCCAGAAAGTTTGGATTGGATATTAAGGAGAGGCTGAAATAAGCCGGCACATAAAAAAAGCGAATCCAAAACGGATTCGCCTTTTTTTTATTTTGAAAACACCCATTATTTATAAGTGTAAGTAACTCCATTTTTGACGGCTTGTTTTACTCCGAAACCGTCATTTTTATCTGAAGTCAAAAGTATGAAAGGGGCGCCCGCTTCGGCAGCAGCTTCCTTAATTTTCCTGGCGGCTTTTTTATCGGCAGAACCGGCAGAGTTATAACTTAACATGCCGGATGTTTTGCCCCTTACTTCTTCACCTTTTTTAAGGCCGACCACTTGCGCCTGATCAGTGACCACCTGTACTTTATCCCAGTCATCTTTGCCCGATACAACTATTTTGTCTGAAATTTCTTCCGTTCGTCCGCTGCCGTAAGTTATTTTGTTAACCGCCAGTTTCCCTATCACCTGTTCGGCATCTTCCCCGGGATATTTGAAGGTTATATTAAATTCTCCAACCTTACTAACTTTTACATCCAGCACTTCGCCCGAATGCTTATATAGCTTATCATTGGTCGTCTGCGCCTGGGTAAAACCCACAGTAAGAAAAAGGGATAACAGGGCTAAAATTGTTCTTTTCATAATCAGTTTTTTTTAATAATTAATTTGTTAGTATTTGGTTAGTGATGAAAAACGGTTTTTAGGTTGCATTATTGTAGAATATATCAAACAATATTTAATTGCAAACAGGGGCGCAAAGTAATAGAAAGAATCCAAAGATCAAAAACTGTTTGATTGAAACTGGAGCGATTTTAGACAATGATTTTAAAATCAGGATTGCTGCAAAACGCGGTTAAAAATAAAAAGCTAACCATCGTATGAAATAACCACGGATTGTCCTACTCTTTTTCATTTTCAAATTATTATTTTCTATTAACTTAGATATTTTTAAAATGAATAAAATAAAAATCACAAGATGATCATTGACAAGAACGGGTTTATTCACCATGTATATTTTTGGTTAAAAAACGCTGAAAACCCGGATGATTTAAACGGGCTGATCGGTGGACTGAAAAGGCTTTCTGCAGCTCCGACTATTAAAGATTTTCACATTGGAGTTCCCGCAGCCACAAACCGTGACGTCATCGATAGTTCGTATGCAATTTCATGGCTATTGTTATTTGCAAATAAAGAAGACCAGGATATTTATCAAACCGATCCCGTCCACTTAAAATTTATTGATGAATGTTCTCATCTTTGGCAAAAAGTCGTTGTTTATGATACTGTAGAAGTTGGAGCATGACTTAACCCTCAGGTTATCACATCGGCTATCTTCCTTTGATTTGCAGATCAAAAAACATAAAGTGTCTGCCACCTTATTTAAAAGATCTTCTTATAATTCCGGATTTTAAAGTGAACAATTGAAAAGTTTTTTCAGAAAGTTACCGTTGGCATTTAAGCTTATCCTGATAGGAATTATTCCTATTTTATTTATTATTTTTTTATCCGTTCAGTTATATCTGGAAAAATCTCAGCAGGTCAGGTTAATTGGCGATTATATAACCAGGATTCGTGAATCCGGTAACATGAGAAATCTTATGGACGCGTTGCAAACCGAACGAAAATACACTTATGAATATGTGCTTACAAAAAGTATGCACGACGCTGTTATCCTTCAAAGAAAGGCAACCGATTCCACCATGAATGTGCTTAAGCGAAGTAAAGACCTGGCGCTTGCAGAGTTTCCTTCTTATACGTTTCTTAAAGACCTGCCACGTTTGCGGAGATCAATTGATACATCCTATAATTTTCCCGCTAATTCAGTAATGGAATTTTATACGTCGGCCATCTTGCGGATCAACACATTAAACCCAACTACACCGGCCAGCAATGTGTATTTAAGTGCGGTTTACCAGGACTTGATCGCACAAAATATATTATTTCAAATGATCACCTATCTGGGCATCATTAAAACGAATATTTATAATGTTTTGCATACACGCCAAAATATAACAGAAACACTAACCGGGACAGTTAGCACCCATGAAATATATAACACCTACGAAGCTGAGTTTCTTTTAAAAGCTTCTCCTTTTGCGGTTTCACAATACAACTATATAAAAGCCAGTACTGAATTACAGCCAACGATTGCCTACATTGATAATTTATTTCGCACATTTAAATTTGACAGCACTTATACTGCCGATGGCTGGTGGACTATGTCGGGTAATGGCATCAATCAATTGAGAAAATTGCAGGCTAAAATGTGGGCAGGCCTGGATGCAAAGATGAACGACATTTATAAAAAAAATAAGAGAGAGAAAAATGAAACTTTATTTTTTTTAATGACTGCGGTGGTACTGATAATTGTTTTTATCTCGTACACGATAAAGGTAATAACGGGGGTGCTTGAAGAATTGAAAATTGCTGCGCAAAAGATTTCCGCGGGCGGCACGGATATTCAGTTACGGGATATGCCCGAAGATGCAATAGGACAAGTTGCTAATTCTATCCTCGAGATAAATGAGAACAATAAAAAGCTGGCAGATGCCGCCGATGCAATTGGTAAAGGAAATTTTAAAGTGGCGGTAGCGGCCAGGAGCAGTGATGATTTATTGGGCAATTCAATTGTACAAATGAAAAATGACCTGCTGCAATATTCATTACAAAAAGACAGGATTCAAAATGAAACAATGGACCTGGTGAACAAAAAAGATGACTTTATGAATATTGCAAGCCATGAATTAAAAACGCCGGTTACTTCATTAAAAGCCTATACGCAAATATTGCAAATGGAATATGGGGCTGCGGGAGATAACAGGAATGATAAAATGTTTGATAAGATGATTGCACAGATCAATAAGTTAGATTTACTGATAAATGACCTGCTTGATACATCGAAGGTAAGAGAAGGAGCGCTGATCTATAACCGGCGGCCATTTGCTTTTAACGAAATGCTTAAGGAAGTAATTGATGAATTACAACGTACAAGTGCTGATCACAAGATAAACTTACAAAATAATCCTCCCGTTATTTTAGTTGCCGATAAACAGCGAATAGGGCAGGTAGTTAGTAACCTGTTAACCAATGCCCTTAAATACGGCCCGAATGCTGACATCCTGGTAAATGCGGAAGTGAGCGACTCAAAAATAATATGTTCCGTGCATGATGAGGGTATCGGCATTACGA
This sequence comes from Bacteroidota bacterium, assembly GCA_030948465.1. Classification (GTDB taxonomy): domain Bacteria; phylum Bacteroidota; class Bacteroidia; order Chitinophagales; family Chitinophagaceae; genus Ginsengibacter. Next base: position 1,662 of record JALZAJ010000141.1, on the reverse strand, counting down.
AAGATCAACAAGATAAGGTGTTCGATAGATTTTACCGGGTTTCGGGACAAAACTTACATACTTATCCGGGGTTAGGTTTAGGATTATATATTTCCAGGGAAATTATACAACGCCACGGAGGAGAAATTTATGTAGAAAGCGAGCCCGGAAAAGGGACAACATTTTATTTTACGCTGCCATTAGCAGAAGAATAATATGATATAAATGATAAGAAATTATAGTTAAAATCACCTCCCTGTGTTATGAATGTTATTTAAATTTATCCGGCATAATAAAGGGTCGTCAAAAATAGAGATGAATAAAATAGGTTAAAAACAGGGCTATTGCGACCATTTCGTTGGCTCGCGGTCCCACCGGTGTTTTTTTAATTCTCTCAGTAAATCATCATCCAGGTTTTTACCATCGCTTACAGACATATTGGCAACAACATTCCTAATTTTTCGCATACCCGGTATCGTTGTAGAAACATCCGGATTGCTAAGAATAAATCGCAGCGCCATCTCAGGTAGATTCATTCCTTCCGGCAGTAATTGGTTTAAAGCCCCGGCATGGTCAACACTTGCGTTTAAATTTTCAGGAACAAAGTACGTGGAACGCCAATCGTCTTTCGGGAACGTGGTTTCTTTGGTGAGAGTACCAGTAAGCGTCCCTTCATCAAAAGGAACACGAGCTATTATGCCAAGGTCTAGCTCGCGGCATAATGGAAACAATTTATCTTCCGGTGCCTGGTCGAAAATATTATAGATCACCTGCACAGCATCTATCAATTTTGTTTGTAAAGTCTGAAGGCTGTTGTTGGGTTCCCACCGGTTTACGCTGATGCCCCACGCCTGCACTTTTCCCTGTTGTTTAAGTTTTGAAATGGCCTCCTTCCATTCATCCTGCTGTGCCCAGCCATCTTCCCACACGTGAAACTGCTGCAGGTCTATGGTTTCTATACCCAGGTTTTTTAAACTTTTTTCCGTGTACTCAATTATATAATCCGGAGGAAAAACATCAGCCAAATTAAACTCCGGCCTTGATGGCCATTTCCGATTTTTGGGCGGAATTTTTGTAGCTGCATACAGCTTTTTATTTGCGTGTCGTTTTAAAAGCGCCTTCAATATTTCTTCACTAAGCCCGGAACCGTATGCCCATGCGGTATCAAAAAAGTTACAACCCATTTCCACTGCACGGTCAAGTGCCTTATTTACTTCTTCACTTTCCGATCCTGTCCAGCCTGCCATTCCCCACATACCATAACCTATTTCGCTTACCTGCCATCCCGTTCTTCCAAACGTTCTGTATCTCATTTCCATTAAGTTTGAATTTTCAAAATTGGGCATCATCTTATTGAAACCGGTTTCCTTAGAATATCGCCGGTGTTAAGCACAAGGAAATTACTTTAATGCCTTGTGCTTTTTGTGAGATGTATGTCAACAAATACGTTACATAATTATGCACCGGGATTAACTTCCATTGTGGGACTATTTGAAACAGCATCATCATTGGCCTTTCCTTTAAAAAAGTCTTCAAAGTGTTGTTCAGCGCCGGGAAAATGCTCTTTAAATAAATCGGTAGCCTTATTCTTAAGATCAGTGAAATAGTTTTTTGCAGTATCGCCTGCATTTTCTGCCTCCTCTTTTAGTTTATGAAATTTGTCTTTGAGAGAATCAGCCATTT
>JALZAJ010000136.1 GCA_030948465.1 Bacteroidota bacterium | reverse complement strand
CATGGACAGCGATTCAAAATAATTTACCGGAAAGAGGGACAGTCTATTGTATGGCGGAAGATCCTAAAAACGAAAACCTGTTATTTGCCGGAACGGAATTCGGGGTTTTCTTTTCTATAGACGGAGGAGCAAAATGGATACAAATGAAAGGAGGATTACCGCCTATCGCCATAAAGGATATGGAAATTCAGAAACGGGATAATGATCTTGTGGTAGCAACATTTGGGAGAGGATATTATGTTCTTGACGATTACACATCTTTACGAACAATGGCCAAACAGGACCTTGATAAAGCGGCATTTATTGCGCCGCCGCGGAAAGCATGGATGTACATGGAATCATATCCGCTTGGTCTTCGGGACAAAGGATTTCAGGGCGAAAGTTATTGGAATTCCCCAAATCCTAAAGTGGGTTCCATGTTTACTTATTACCTGAAAGAAGATATAAAAACCATAAAAGAAAAACGACAGGAATCGGAGAAAGCGAAAAACAAAGCTAACCTGCCGCCTTATTATCCTTCGTTAGATTCTTTACGAATTGAAGACGCGGAACCAGAGCCTTATCTTTTGTTTACCATATCAGATGAGAACGGAAATGCTGTGAGACATCTGACTGCTTCTGCAAAAAAAGGCATCCATCGAATCGTTTGGGATTTTCGCACGGATGCAAAAGATGCCATAGAGTTTAAACCGTTTAATGAGGAAAATGTTTTTGGTTCACCTGACCGCGGCATATTTGTTATACCAGGAAATTATACAGTTTCATTAAGCAAATATGAAGATGGAAATTATACATCGCTTACCTCACCACAACCTTTCACGATCGAAGCATTAAACATGGCTTCGATGCCAGCCTCAGATAAAAATGTGTTGTACGCTTTTGGAAAAAAAGCATCAGAATTATATAGAGCTGTTGATGGAACCAATGCATATCGTGCAGAGTTGGTAAATAAATTAAAGTACATAAAAGAAGCAATTTTAAAAACTCCTTCTGTAGATAAGTCGGTTATGGAAAACATTTTTGCTCTTGATAAAAGATTAATTGAGGTTGACAAAAACCTCAATGGAGACGTTACCTTATTGAAACGGGAATTTGATGCGCCCCCATCAATCAGGGGCAGGGTATCCAGTATAATGAATGGCATGTTAAGTACTACAGCCGGCGCTACCAATACTTTCATAAATTCCTACACAGATGCGGCCAAAGAGTTTGAACCTGTGCTACAGGAAGTAAAAGCAATAGATACTGACGTAAAAAAATTAGATTCTTTACTGGAAAAAAATCATGCACCTTATACACCAGGAAGATTGCCTGATTGGAAAATGGAATAGGAGGCAGGAATGCAGGATTCAAGAAAGGGCGTATAGGGCCCGGCTTCTGCAGTGGCCTGAAATCTGAAAACGAAATTTCTTTTAATGTAAATTTTAAAAGAATGATGACTTTCTTAAAATGTCTGACCATCGAATTGGTTTTTATAAAATGCTTCCGTTTTATTTTTCATCGTTATCTTAGCCAATCAGATCAATATGAGCTTCTATTAGTTGTTTCTTTAGTTTGTTCTTTTTATGAACTAACAAAGCAGTGTAAAGTTTTATTTTCCCAATTTCCATTTCGCCGGTTACCTGGAGTATTTGATGAGAAGGGGGGATGTAATACTTAAACCAGCTAAAAACTTTCTTGTCCTGGTTGATTGGCGTCCGTCTGAATTATCGCAGATATAGACAACTGCACTTATTTCGAATTAAGAAAATCGCCGACAATAGAAATTGCGGTATCAGCAATGCGTTTGTCCGTACCTTTTGGTTTTAATTTATTGTTCCTAAGCTCAAGATTAAACGCATAAAATTTTGAAGAAATAGATGGTGGGTATTTCCTTAAGTATAAGGAGTAAAATAGCAGTCGTATTCAATCCCTAAATCAGTCACAAAGCAATAATAGTCTGGTTAAAGATGCTAAACCTATACGGGCAAAACTTGTAGCCATATTTATATTTAAGCTCCTGAAAGGTTGCATCGTTTTGAATTGCTTCGCGGATTATATTTTAATCAGTGAGCATTTTTCGAACCATTTCAAACTTGGTCCCGGGCTTTGCCTTAACAGTTTTTTTCGCACCGTCTTCTTTTTTGAAATAGTTGCTGACGGCATAAAAAATTGTTTATTGCAATTTAATTTACAAATTTAAAAAATGAAATAATGATTTAGAGGTACCGCTTAAATCATCCGTTAGGGGTCGTGTTCAGATACTATTCCTGCTGAATTTTAAAATTCCCCCTTTTGCTTAAACCAATTTTAATTGATAAAGGTATTTTCCTCACATCTTAGGCACAGTTCGTGCAGCAATATTTCTTGAAATAAAATATACCTTCATGAAAGCCATAAGAATACATGAATTTGGCGGCCCGGAAGTTTTAAAATATGAAGACGCCCAACAGCCGATACCGGCGGCAGATGAAGTGTTGATAAAAATTCATGCCAGCGGGGTAAACCCTATTGACTTCAAAATAAGGGAGGGCCATGCCAAAGGAATATTCACAATCAACTTTCCGCTGATATTGGGTTGGGATGTTTCTGGTGAGATTGAAGAAGTTGGCAGCGAAATATTGAGTTTTAGAATAGGTGACGAAGTGTATAGCCGTCCAGACCCTACGCGCGACGGAACGTATGCTGAATATGTAACAGTGAAAGCTGACCAGGTAAATCAAAAGCCAAAAAGCATTGATCACTATAAGGCCGCAGCAGTACCGCTGGCAGGTCTCACGGCCTGGCAAGGCTTATTTACTCATGGATATTTAAAAGCCGGGCAAAAAGTTTTAATTCATGCAGCATCAGGTGGGGTGGGAACTTATGCCGTGCAGTTTGCCAGGTGGAAGGGCGCTTATGTTATTGGCACTACATCTGAAGAGAACATTGATTTTTTGTATGATTTAGGCGCTGATGAAGTGATCGACTATAAAAATGAAAAGTTTGAGGATGACATTAAAGATGTTGACCTGGTATTTGATTTAATTGGAGGCGATACACAAAAGCGATCTCTTCAGGTGCTTAAAAATGGAGGCAGGCTTATCACAACGGTAAAGCCCGAAAACCTGGAAAATGCGAAATCTAAGAGTATTCATCTTGAAGGGTTTATGGCGCAATCTTTACCCGGCGATTTGCAGCAAATTGCTGATCTTATCGATTCCGGAAAAGTAAAGCCTGTTATTGCCAGAATAATGCCTTTACGAGACGCAGCAGAGGCTCAAACGCTAAGCGAAGAAGGTCACGTACGGGGGAAGATTGTTTTAAAGGTTATTTAAATTTGCTATCCTTTACCTTCAAGGCAGTCCGGCTTGGCGGGCATTATAATTTGCAATAAGGTTAGCCATAACATTTTATCGTGTTTTTTAATTAAAACAAATTATAGATTATTCCATCCAAACTGCTTTATGAAATTATTGACTTCCCTGTTTTTTTACTGGTATTTTTTTGTTGTCCGCATATAACAAAGGCTCAAAGCCGGCTGCAAAAAGTTTATTATGGCGCATCACCGGCAAAGGATTATCTAAACCATCTTACCTTTTTGGAACGATGCATCTATACGATAAAAGACTATTTCAATTTGGAGATTCTGTATATAACAGTTTGGAACAGACACAAGGCTTTGCTATGGAATTAGATCCAAACTCGATGATGGATTCTTTGTTGATCAACCTGAACGAGACAGACACGACTACATCATTAGCAAAAATGATTGATAAAAAACAGTATGATACTGTTGCAAAAAAGCTTGCAAAAAAGCTGGGTATTCCTGCCAGTCGCATTACGAGAAAAGCGCTGATGAAAGAAAGAAGCAAGGAAGTTTACCGGCGAAGGAATAAGGACGATATGAACACAGCCGTTGATTTATATCTCTACAATGCCACCAGCAAGGAAAATGGGTGGGAGGAATTGAAGATGTAGATGATCAGTCCGGGGTGATTGACGAATTGGGGAAAGACTTTAATGTAAATGAATATTGACCAGGATGTAAGCAAAATGACGGCTTATATAAACCGGGCAATTGAGTTATATGTAAGTGAGGACCTTAATAAGATTGAAGAATGGAGCAATAGTGAAGAGAGTGCCAATTCAAAAGATTTATTACTAACAAGAGAAATATAAAAATGGCTAGAAGAATGGATAGTCTTTCCAAACTGAGAACTACGTTCTTTGCCGTAGGCGCCGCACATTTGCCGGGAGACTCCGGTGTAATAGCTTTATTGCGAAGCAACGGGTTTAAAGTTGAGCCTGTTTTTTCTACGAAAAAAATCGCTCCGGAAGATTATAAATTTATCTCCAAAGAAATTCCATGGCAAAAAGTAATTGGCCCCGATAGCTTATATACAGTAGATATGCCTGGAAAACCTACTGATATAAATAAATTCGGCAACCAATTAAAAATGAAGATGTATGGGGATATGGGTTCCAATATATTTTTCCTCTCGGGATTTATGGAAACACAGACAGCCGCCAGGATTTAGATGATTTGGAAAGTAATGACAGCACAACTCATGCGAATGCTGTCACGGTCTCCAGGCCGCCAAGTTTACTCAGCAAGATTTACAATTATTGTTGCCGGCGCTCATAAAAGATTATTCTATCGATGGCGAAAATCTTAACGCTACCAATAATCAAATCGCCGGCGTGATAAAAGAAATAATGAATAATTCAATGGTTCAATTTATCCAGGCAAAATACCTGGAAATTCCAAAAGCTAATGGAGGATTGAAGCAAATATTGATAGACTTGTTAGCTCAATATAAAACGCAGCTATCTTATGACGTTCTTCGTGAACTTTTAAGTACGTATTGCTTGCTGCAATTATAAGCGCATTTACAGGACTAATAATTTTCCTTCCTTACATTAAATTGATTTTTAAATGAGAAACACAGTTGGCCGTTCGTTATTGCTGTCCGTAGGATTTACCTGTTCATTGATCTTGTTCAGAATTATTTATTCAGGCAGTTTCATGTACCTGTTCCTGATGTGGAATATTTTTCTCGCGGCGGTGCCCTTGCGTATAAGTGGCCTGTTAGTTCAAATGG